>NZ_CP029482.1:6530000-6730253 GCF_003151075.1 Pseudomonas sp. 31-12 | reverse complement strand
ACAGGATCAGGGAGTCGTTTATGAAATGGGCCGGCATTTTAACAGGCTCAGCGAATTGTGCTGCTCTCTCCGACTTGTGACGCAACACGCTATCTCTATTTGCCGGTTTTGATACTTTCAAGCAGGATGCGCGGTGTATTTGCGGCTAATGTTCGTATTCCAGACACAAAGCCACGTTTGATAACTGATGTCATTTGGTCATTGGTTGATGGCGCGGCATAATGCCTGCCGCCTACATCTTTGCAGAGTCTAGGGAGCTAGCTTGTCTACGCCTGTCGAACCCTTGCGTTTGCTGCTACTGGCTGAAGAGCCGGCGTGGACAGCGTTGTTGCGCGAGTGTCTGGCTCCGATGGGGAGCTCGGCCGTGCTCATCAGCGCGCCGAGCTGGGAGTCGGTCAGCAGTCTGTTCGATGACAACCGCAATGCGGTGTTGTTGACGATTCCTGCGCTTCAGCCGCTTCCTGGCCGTTGCAGCTTGCCGACGGTGTTATTGCTGGAGCACGAGCCACTGGCGCCGCCGGATGGCGTAAGCGACTGGCTGGTGCGCGATCATCTCGATCCCGGCATGTTGCGCCGCTGCCTGCGCCATGTGCGCGAACGCGGCTTGCTGGAAAACACCCTGCAGCGCCTGGCTGAGCAGGACCCGCTGACCGGCATCGCCAATCGCCAGGGTTTCCAGACCTTGCTCGCCGCGCGCCTGGCGGAAAACGACGGCCGCGGCCTGGCCCTCGGTCACCTTGATCTCGACAACTTCCGACACGCCAACGATGCCCTCGGCCACCAGGCCGGCGACCGCTTGATCCTGCAAGTGGTCGCGCGCCTGAAAAGCCAGCTTGAGGCCGGCGATCAGCTGGCGCGGCTGGGCAGCGACGAATTCGCCCTGTTGATCGACACCCGCCGCGCGCCTCAACGCGCCGAATGGATGGCCGAATGCATCACTGAAGCCCTGGCCGAACCTTACTGGGTCGACGGCGAAAGCCTGTTGATCGGTTCCAGCCTCGGTATCGCCCACGCCCGGGCCCAGGCCGGCGCCGACCCGCTGATGTGGCACGCACACATCGCCATGCAGCAAGCCAAGAGCACTCAGGGCTGCACCTTTCATATCTTCAACGAACGCATCAACCGCAATGCCCGCAGCATGGCCGACCTCGAAAGCGAGCTGCGCCGGGCCTTGCGCCGTGACGAGCTGGAGTTGCATTACCAGCCACGCCTGAACCTGGAGGACGGCCAGATCGTCGGCCTCGAAGCCCTGGTGCGCTGGCGACATGCCGAGCGCGGTTTGCTGGCGCCCAGCGAGTTCGTGCCGCTGGCCGAGCAAAGCGGTCTGATTGTGCCGCTCGGTTACTGGGTGATTTCCCGGGCCCTGCGGGACATGCAGGCGCTGCGCGAGCGCGGTTTGCCGGCGCTGCACATGGCGATCAACCTGTCGTTCCGGCAGTTTCAGGACAGCCAATTGCTGTCGACCCTGAGCCGGCTGATCGCCGAGCGCGGCGTCGAGGCGCAATGGCTGGAGTTCGAACTGACCGAAACCGCCGTCATGCGCCGCAGCGACCTGGTGAAGCAGACCATGGACGCTCTCGGGCGCCTGGGCGTGCGCTTCTCACTGGATGACTTCGGCACCGGGTTCTCGTCTTTCGTGCACCTCAACAGCCTGCCGATTGCCTTGCTGAAGGTCGACAAGAGCTTTGTCGGCGGCATGGAAGAGCGTGAGGAGAATCGCAAACTGGTCCACGCGATGATCAACCTGGCCCACAACCTCAATCTTGAAGTGGTGGCAGAAGGTGTGGAAACGGCGGAGCAACTGGATTTGTTGCGTGGGTTTGGCTGCGATCAGGTGCAGGGGTATCTGATCAGCAAGCCGCTGCCGTTGGCGGAGTTGATTGAGTATCTGACGTTCGGCAGCAGCCAGCAGCCCTCCCTGGAAGTCGTGGTTTAAGACGGTTTGCACAAAACCTGTGGGAGCGGGCTTGCCCGCGATGACGGCAGCACATACAGCATTGATGTGTCAGATAAATCGCTATCGCGGGCAAGCCCGCTCCCACAGGATCTTCACTCTGTCTGAACGTTTCCGAAATCCTGCACTAACGCCGGCTCCCGCCGAATCATCCGCTTCATCTTCCACTCAAACGCCAGCGTCAGGCTCACCGCCGCGCACGCCAATCCCAGTGCCAACCCCCACCAGACGCCTGTCGGCCCCCCGTTCAAGTTGAACGCCATCCACCACGCCGCTGGCGCACCGATCAGCCAATAGCAACCCAGTCCGACCAGGAACGTGGTCTTGGCGTCCTTGAGCCCGCGAATGCAGCCCATGGCGATGGTTTGCGTGCCGTCGAACAGCTCGAACCACGCCGCCACCGCCAGCAAGCTTACAGCCAGGTTGATAACGTCCCGGAATGCCGGGTCGTTATGGTCGAGGAACAAACCGATCAACTGATTCGGCAGGAACCAGAAGACCATGGCAAAACCCAGCATCGCCGCCGCGCCGAAGGCGATCCCGACCCGACCGGCCAGGCGCGCATCCAGCAACTGCCCGGCGCCGTAATGCTGGCCGATGCGCATAGTGATCGCGTAGGAAATGCCCGCCGGGATCATGAACGCCACCGAAACGATCTGCAGGGCGATCTGGTGCGCCGCCAGTTGCGTACTGCCCATGGTGCCCATGCACAGCGCGGCGAACGCAAACAAGCCGACTTCAACCGCGTAAGTGCCGCCGATGGGCAGCCCGAGGCGCCACAGTTCCTTCAGATACTGACGGTTTGGACGCGACAGACCCTGGCGCAGCGGATAAGCGTCGTAAGCCGGATGCCGACGGATGTGCAGCGCCAGCGCCACGGCCATCAGGTTGGCAACAATCGCCGTGACCAGCCCGATGCCCACCAGGCCCATTTTCGGCAGCCCGAACATCCCGGTGATCAACGCATAGTTGAGCAGGAAGTTAGCCACGGTGCCGCCGAGGCTGATGACCATGACTGGCGTCGCCCGGCCGATGGCGCTAGTAAAACCGCGCAGGGCCATGAAGCTCAGGTAGCCGGGCAGGGCGAACGGCAGGATCAGCAGAAACTGCCCGGCAGCCTGGACGTTGGTTTCGGTCTGGCCGAACAGCAACAGCACCGGCTTGAGGTTCCACAGCAACAGACCGGCCACCAGCGCCATCAGCCACGCCAGCCACAATCCGGCCTGGGTCAGTCGCGCGGCGCCGACGATATCGCCCGCGCCCTGACGGATCGCCACCAGGGTGCCGACCGCTGCGATCACGCCGATGCAGAAGATCGACACGAACGAATACGTCGCCGCGCCCAGGCCGCCACCGGCCAGCGCCTCCGGACTCAGGCGCGCCATCATCAAGGTGTCGGTGAGGACCATCAGCATGTGCGCCAACTGCGAGGCAATCAACGGCCCCGCCAGCCGCAGGATGGCCCAGAGTTCGGTACGTGCTGGATGCTGCATGGTCATCACGCCTCGATTTCAGTGTAAACAGAAGAGAGCCGATTCTCGGCGCTCTGCGGGCTTTTCACAAAGGGATAAAAAGGATGGGTAGCATGAGTCAAACTCATGCTGACAAGTTTCTGCTAACGTGGCGTGACCGCGCTATAGGAGCTTTGCGAATGTCCCGTCGTCTTCCTCCCTTGTATGCCCTGCGCGCATTCGAAGCGGCGGCGCGGCATAGCTCGTTTACCCGCGCCGCTGAAGAATTGTCGATCACCCAGAGCGCGGTCAGTCGACACATTCGTACGCTCGAAGAGCATTTTGCCTGCCGACTGTTCCACCGCAGCGGGCGCAACCTGCAACTGACCGAGTCAGCGCGGCTGATCCTGCCCGGCATTCGTGAAGGTTTTACCGCGCTCGAACGCGCCTGCAATACCTTGCGCGCCGAAGACGACATCCTGCGCATGAAAGCCCCGTCGACGTTGACCATGCGCTGGCTGTTGGCGCGCCTCAGCCGCTTCCGGCACTTGCAACCGGGCAACGAAGTGCAATTGACCAGCGCCTGGATGGACATCGATACCGTGGACTTCAACCACGAACCCTTCGACTGCGCCGTCATCCTCAGCAACGGCCATTTCCCGCCGGATTGGGAAGCGACGCTGTTGTTTCCAGAGGAGCTGATTCCAGTGGGCGCGCCAAATCTGCTGAAGGATCAGCCGTGGGATGTGGCGCGTCTGGCGAGCACCGAACTGCTGCACCCGACACCGGACCGCCGTGACTGGCGAACATGGCTGGCGCGTATGGGGCTGGCCGATCAGGTGTCGCTCAAGGGGGGCCAGGTGTTCGACACGCTGGAGCTGGGCATGATTGCCGCTGCCCGGGGCTATGGCGTGTCCATGGGCGATTTGCTGATGGTGGCGGAGGATGTCGCTCAAGGTCGCCTGAGTTTGCCGTGGCCGACGGCTGTCGCCAGCGGAGAGAATTATTACCTCGTCTGGCCGAAAACCCGCCCGGGAGGTGAACGTTTGCGCCGCCTCAGCGATTTCCTGCAAGGCGAGGTCCGGACCATGGATTTACCGGCTGTCGAGCGCTTGAGCTGAATCGTTAGAGCCTCTGCAATAGAGGCCTTGCGCCATATCCCCGCTAATTACTCAAGTATTCAGATTTGCCGCCGAAAATCTGCAGGTGGAACCTTCGTGCAGGTTCGTCGCAATTCCCATTTGAATTTTTGCCGAGTGCGCATCGTGATCAGGATGATCCGGTCACTCGGCCAGGAGCTGTCATGTCTCAACCTCGTGCCCGGATCGCCTCACAGCTTGGTCTTGCGCTTGCCGTGATACTGGCGATTGTCATCACTGGCAGTACCGTGTTCGCCCTGCGTTCGCTGGACTCCGCCAACCTCGCCACCCGCGAAGAACACCTGGCCAGTGAAGCCCGGTTGCTGGCCGATCAGTTGAGTACCTTTCACGGCACGTTGCGTGAAAGCACCCAACGTCTGGCCGGCCTGTTCGAGAAGCGCTTCAGCGCAGGCCTGAGCGTGCATCCGGACGAGCCGGTGGCCGTGGCCGGCACCCAGACCCCGGGTCTGCACCTGGGCAGCGAAGTGTTGAACAACAACTTCAAGGAAGTGGACGAGTTCAAGCAAATGACCGCGGGCGTTGCGACGGTGTTTGTGCGCAGCGGTGAAGACTTCGTCCGGGTCAGTACTTCCCTGACCAAGCAGGATGGCAACCGTGCCATCGGCACCTTGCTGGATCACGCTCACCCGGCCTATGCGCGCTTGATGGCGGGGCAGAGTTATGTCGGCCGCGCCTTGCTGTTCGATCGCTCCTACATGACGCAGTACACGCCTGTACGCGACAGCAGCGGCAAGGTGATTGCCGTGCTGTTCGTAGGATTCGATTACACCGACGCGCAGAACGCGCAGTTCGAGAATCTCAAACGCTTCCGCATCGGCCAGACCGGCTCGCTGGCGCTGCTCGATGAGCAACGTAAATGGCTGGTGCCGATCGCCGGCGTGCAAGCGCTGGATCAAGCGGTCCCGGCCATCGTCGATCTGGCGAAAAACCCAGGCAAGGGTGACTTCTGGAGCGACAAGTCCGAAGACTTCTACAGCGTGGCCGTGCCGTTCGAAGGCGGCCCGTGGTCGGTGGTGGCGAGCATGCCAAAAGCCGAAATCAACGCCGTGACCTGGAGTGTCGGTATTCAATTGGCGATCGGCAGTCTGCTGGCGATGCTGATTGCGGTCGGCTCGGCAGTCTGGCTGTTGCGCAGCAAACTTGCGCCGCTGGGTGATCTGGTGCGTCAGGCAGAAGCCTTGGGCGCCGGTGATTTGAGCGTGCGCCTGAGCGTGTCGAGCAATGACGAAATCGGTCAGCTGGCTCGTGCCTTCAACCAGATGAGCCAGGCTTTGTCGACCATGGTCGAGCACATCCGCAAGGCATCGGGCGAGGTCAACAGCCGCGCTCAGGCGTTGTCCGGCCTGTCCGGTGGTGCCTATGAAGGGATGGAGCAGCAGTCGGGCGAAATCACCAGCATGGCCGGTGCCGTGGAAGAATTCAGCGCGACTTCCCTGAACATCGCCGACAACATGGGCAACACCCAGCGTCTGGCCCAGGAAAACGCACAGCAAACCCAGATCGGTCGTACGTCGATGGACGAAGCGTCCTCGTCGCTGGAGCAAATCGCTGGCGCCCTGAACAGCACCGCGACAGTGATCAACACCCTCGGTCAGCGCTCACAGGAAATCGGCGGCATCGTCGGGGTGATTACCTCGATCGCCGATCAAACCAACCTGCTGGCGCTGAACGCGGCCATCGAAGCGGCCCGTGCCGGTGAGCAGGGTCGTGGTTTTGCGGTGGTGGCCGACGAGGTGCGTAACCTGGCTTCGCGTACGCGTCAGGCTACTGATGAAATTTCCGGGATGATTCAAAGCATCCAGCAAGAAACCGGCAACGCTATCAGCACGATGGAGCAGGGCAATGTGCTGATGCAGGAAGGCTTGTCACGCAACGCCAACGTGGCGTCGGCCCTGGCGCGGATCGATGAGCAGAGCCGCTCGGCCGGGCAGCAATTCGCGGCGATCACAACCGCGACTCAGGAGCAGAGCAGCACCGCGACCTTGCTCAGCAGCAACCTGCAGAGCATTGCCCTGGCGAACAGTGAGCAGCGCGAAGTGGTGTCGAACCTGGCCGTGACCGCCAAAGAGCTGGAGAAGCTGGCGGCGGACTTGCGCCAAGAGGTTGACCGGTTTCGGTGAGTCGTCGCTGAAATAGCTTTCGCGGGCAAGCCCGCTCCCACAGGATTTGTGTCGTTCACAAGAAACTGGAACGACATATAACCTGTGGGAGCGGGCTTGCCCGCGATTGGGGTCACCTCAATGTTCAGATCAGACGATCAATCACACTTGGCATTGCTAGACACTTCCTTGCTCGCCAGTTTCAACTGCTTGCCCAGCTCCGCCGCATTGGTGCTGCTGTAAACCCGGCCTCCGGTGTTTTCCGCTATGCACCGTGACGGGCCACCGGCGCCGATTTTGACCACGTTGACCCGCAGGCGCGGTTGGTCCCTGGCGATTTGACGGGAGACCGCGCACACGTCTTTCTGGCAACCGTCCTCACCGTCGACGAACATCACGATCACCGCATCGTTATTGCGCCCGTCCACGGTGCTTGCCGCGTGGGCCAGGCTGTCGGCCAGCGGTGTGCCGTCGTTGGGCACCAGTCCTCGAATCCCGTTGATCAGCCGCTGGCGGTCGCCAAACTTGAACACGCCTTGGTCCGGTGTGCGTTCGCAGCCGGCGAAGGTGATGAGGCGCGTGTCGATCTTCGGGTCCAGCCCGTTGATCATGCCGGCCAAGGAGTCCTTGGCGACGTCCATGCGGCTGGGCTTGGCGAAGATCTGCGTGGTGCGGTTCACATCCAGGTACTTGTTGAGCTCATTGCCGAAGAACCAGTCCTCGTCGGCTTTCACGGACTTGATGTTCAAATCCATCGAGCCCGAGGTGTCGAGCACCACGACGAATTGCGGGATCTCCGCGTTTGGCGCTTTTTTGCGGCAGGCGAAGTTGTCCAGCGTCGGGGCCGGTGGCGGGGCGGCGACCACAGGTTTCGGTGGCGGAACTGGCTTGGGTTCCGGCACTGGCACCGGCACCGGCACCGGCACCGGTTCTGGGACAGGTTCTGGAACCGGCTCGGGTTCCACGACAGGCTCGGGAACAGGCTCGACCGGTTTCTCGACCGGTGTCACCACGGGCGCTACAGGCGGGACCACAACGACGGGTTCGCGGTGCATAAACCACCAATAAGCCCAGAGCGCCAGAAGCAGCAACAGCAGCGCCAGCAAGGCCGCCGCGATCCACCAGCCACGGCGCGACGGCGGTACGACCGGCGCCACCGGAACCACCGGCGGCACGATCGGTTTCGGCGGACGCTGGTTCCAGCGCACCACCAGTGGCTCGCCGTTGAGGCTGTAGAGTTTGTCCAGCTCGGGGGTGCCGAGCAGGCTGCGCAGGTCATCCGCTACCGTGGGCTGTCCGCGTTTTTGCAGTTCGTCCGCCAGCTGTCCCAGGGACGTCTGACGCACTTCATAGGTTTCCAGCAAACGTCGTTGCGCGTCCTCGTTGAGGTCGGCATAGGGTGTGGGTTGGCCACCCAGTTCGGTCCACCATTCCAGCACGTCGCCGCTGCCCATCCGCGGGATGGCGAAGAGGCTGGCGACGGTCGGCGGAAAGTGTTTCTGGATGAGGGCGACTTTGGCTTGCAGCGCACTCATCCCCTCCGGTGTGGCTTGCGCATCCCTGATAACCCGCTGCATGACGACGATTCCTGAAAAGGGTGCAGGCCTCCATCGGGAGGCCTGCGGGGTGAAAAGTTACTCTTCGTAACCGAGGCTGAACTGCAGCTGATTCACTTTCTTCTGCAACGCCTTCAGTTGTTCCTGCTTGGCGGCCAGCGTCGCTGGAGACGCCTTGGTCGCGGGCGCCGTTTGCGAAGCCTTGAGCTGCTGCTCAAGCCCGGCAATCTGCTTGTGTATCTGGCCTTTATTGCCATGCCGAGCCTTGAGCGAAGACAGCAACTGACCCAGCGACTGGTTCAGCGCCGCCTGGGATTTCTGCTGGCTGGCCAGGTCGGTCTTGGTGCTGAGCTGCTGGGCCTGAATGTTCTCGTACACCTGGCGGAACATCGCGTTTTCCTGACGGGACGCGGTCAGGGCCAGTTCCTTCTGCTTGACCTGATCGCTGTAACCACCAGAGTAGTCGCAGTTCATCTTGGTCAGCATGCTGCTGTCGCGATTGGTCGCATCGCATTCCCCGGGCTTGGTCGCGCAACCGCTCAAGGCCAGGACGGCGGTGAGGACCGCCAGCTGTCGTAGAGTCATGTGCTTAGCCCAGGGTGATCGCGGAACGCTGGTTGTACAGACCGTCGACTTCCTTTTGCAGGGCGGCGACTTTCTGGTTCATTTTCATAATGCTCACGTCCACCTGCTTGATCTCGGCACCGGCGCCTTGTGCACGCTCGGCATCCGCCACTTTGGTGTATTCGGTGACCTTGTTGCGCATGTTGCCGAGGTCTTTACGCAGGCGTGCGATGTTCTGGTCAATCTCGGCGATCTGCGCCTGGGCCTTGGTCTTGTCGACTTTCTTGTTGGCGATGTCCTTTTTGATCTGGGCGATTTGCGCCTGATCATCATTGATCACTTGCTGAGCGGTTGCGGTACGGGCGATCACGTTCTGGGTGTCTTGCTCGACGTCGCTGTTCATCTTCGCCAGGCGGGTGGTGGTGTCGGAGTATTCGCTGCGACGCTGATCCAGGTAGTAGTTCGCGCCCATGGCCACGCCACACGCGGTAATACCGGCGGCAATAGCGCAGACCGCTTTGTTGCTGCTGTTGGACAGTGCGCAACTGAGGATGCCGACGCCGGCGCCGACCGCACAGGCCTGGTAACCGGATTTGCTGAAGAACTCTGCGTCATTGCTTTGGGTCAGGCGCGGGTCGGCACCCTCGCTGCCACCGAGCATCGAGCTGCCGGTGTTGGCGCAACCGGTCAGCAACAGGCTGCCAGTGAGGACGAAAGCAATCTGAAGCTTGAAGCGAGTCCAAAGGCTGCGCGACATGGTGAAACTCCTTGGTGACGGTGTTGGCGTGTTGTTATTGAGAGAGTTATTGAGTGACGGTTTTGCAGCTGGTCAGCCAGGCGTCAGTGTCGATCTTCTGCTTTTGCAGGAAGGTCTTCTGATTGGCCCAGTGGGTGCGCAAATAGGGTTTGAGTTCTTGCAGCTGTTTGTTGCGGGTGATGATTTCTTCCATCACCGGCACCTGTGCTTCCAGCAGCGGCTGGCCGTACAAGGTCGCCGATTCCACCAGGCTGCTGGCGTAGTAACGGCTGAGTTTGTGCAAGCGATCCTTCTGCTCGTCGAGCTTGCCTTTGCGCATGTCGCAGCTGGCGTCTTTGTCCGCGGATTCGCAGTTGAGCTTGTAGTTCTTTTGCAGGAAGTCCACGTACTGGCCGTCGTCGAGCATCTTGGTGCACAGGAACGCACCGAGGTTAAGGCTGGCGCGGATCGCCTGGTCGCGGGTTTCTTCCTGCTGCTGGTTGCTGGCGCGCAATTGGTTTTCCAACGCCTGAAGCTTTTCCTTGAGCGCCTTGTCTTCCACGCCCGAGGCCAGGGTGTTTAGCGACTGAACGGTGCCTTTGTCGGCCGACTCGGTTTCCTTGCTGCCAGTGCCGAGTTTCTTCCAGCTGCTTTCAATGCTGGCGACACGTTCGCGCGACGTCAGGGTCGGCGACACCAGGACCAGTCGCATACCGGTGGTTTTGTTTTTCACCTGGCCTTCGGCGTTGTAGTACGGCTCTTCCTTGCGCAACCCGGTGCGCAGGTCGGCCTGAGCGGTCAGGTAATTGCCGCCACGCACCACGTAGCCACCGGCCTGACCGTGCTGGCGGTCGAGTTTGTTCAGGCGGAACGGCTCGAACATCATCTCGTCGACGTTGCCGAGCATGTCGTGCAAGCCCAGCGGATTGGGTTTTTGCAGGCCGGACAATTGCAGTTTGCCGTTGGACGATTGCGCCCCGGCGAACCATTCGTAAGCGTTGATGCCCTCGGCCATCGGGTAGCGCGTGTCACGGAACTCCGCCGCGCCGACTTCCAGGCCACCGCGCGCCGCGAACTCCCACTCGACTTCTGTCGGCAGGCGCAGGAAGCCCAGCGCGCCGTCTTCTTTCGGCAGCTTGGCCGCTGCGTTTTTGCGCAGCCACAGGTTGTACTTGTCGGCCGCTTCAACGGCTTGCACCCAGCTTACCGACACTTGCGGCAGGCGCATTTTGGTGGCGGCGGTGGGGCAGGTTTCGTCGGTCAGTGCAGCGTACTGCAGCTGACTCATCTCGTACTTGGCCATCAGGTAGTAGCGGGATTTGTCGTTCTTCGCGCCGGTGAAACTGCCTGCGATGAAGGTCGGTCGAGTCTGTTCCACATAGCCGTATTCCGCGCCGTCCTGACCGATGTTGATCGGGTAGTCGTCAAGCGGCCCGGCGACCGGAATGAACACCTTGCGAAACACCATCGAACCTTCGCACGGCATTGGCAGCACGACGTCGCTGGCCTCGGGCATCGGGTTGTAATACTTCTCTTCCCAGCCCGCCGCCGAGGCGTCGAGCAGATAGCCGAGGCTCAGGGGCAACAGCAAGCCCAAACGTTTATAGCTCACGCAGACTCTCCGCAGGTTGGATGTTGATCGCTCGCACGGCGCCGATCACGGCCACCAGTGCAGCGACCAGAAAGGTCAGGAGCAGGGCGGCGAGGCCGTGCCAGAGTGTGATGTGGCAAACGAAGGTGCCGGTGGCCTGGCTACTGCCGAGCAGGTAGTCGAACAAATGACTGCCGACGGCATAGAAAACCAATCCGCCGAGGTAACCGGCGAGGCTCAGCACCAGCGCTTGCAGGACCACGAAACCGCCGACTGCCGTGCGTTTGAAACCCAGCAAACGCAGGACCGCGAGGCTTTTGCGCTTGCGGTCGATGTTGGCCAGGAACGCGCCGACCATCGACGCCACACAACCGATCAAAGCCGCCAGGGCAATCACCCCGAAGATCAGCCCCAGCACATGGTTGATGGCTTTGACGTTGTCGATGTCGGCCAGTCGGCTTGAGGTTTCGATGTGTTGTTCGTTGAGCCAGCGTTCCAGCGGTGCGACCTGATCGATGTCGCGGGCGTAGAGGCGGGCGCGGGCGTACAGCGGTTGCAGATCGCCCAGAGGCTTGCCGGTTCCGATGCCGAATGCGCTGACCTGATAGCCATCGCGAAAGCGCTCCAGGTCCAGCAGCAGCGGTGGGGCGACAAACCCGGCCGCACGGCCGAACCGCGCACCGTCGAGCACTTCCAGCACCGTCAACGTCATCTCACCGCGTTCATTCACACCTTCCAGGCGACGCAACACGCGCATTTGCACACGGTCGCCGACCTTGGCCTGCAAACGTTGCGCGGCGCGGGCGCTGAGGATCACTTGGTTGCCGGTGGGATTGAGTTGCGGCAGGTTCAGCTGCGGGTCGCCGGGTTCGGTGGCGATGATTTCCGCGCCTTCGACGAAGCGTTGCATGCCGATCAGCAAATCCGCCTGGGTGTTGAGCGAGCGGGTCTGACCCAAGGCAAAGCCGGTTTCGGGCCGTTGGCGCACACGTTCTATCCAGGCGCTGTCGTAATTGCCGTTGCTGAGCATCTTCACTTCAAGGTTGCGCGGGTCGCGCAGCAATTCGTCCTGCAACTGGCTGACCACGCCATGCTTGAGGCCGAACAGCAGCAACAGCGGCGCGATCACCGCCACCAACGAGGCGGCGATGCACAACGACACCTTGCGGTCGTGCCAGAGGTCTTGCAGGGCCAGCGAGCCCAGCAGGCGCAGTCGGTCAGTCCATCGGTTCAAACAGTGTCTCTCCCTGACGGCTGATAGCGCCGAGTCGCGGCAAGCCGAAATCCTTCAGCAAGGCCCAGTCATGGGAGACCACCAGGGCACTCAGGCCCATGCTCGACACCAGACTCAGCAGCAATTCGAACAAACGCCGGGCGCTGTGCGGATCGAGTGCGGCGGTGGGCTCGTCGGCCAACAGCAGCAGCGGTTCATGGGCAATTGCGCGAACGCAGGCAACGCGCTGGCGTTCACCTATCGAGAGTGCCTGTGGTTGTTTATCCAGCAAGCCTTGCAGGCGCAACACCTCGACTGCGTGATCAACGTGCGCGCTCTTGACCGGCATACCGAGCAAGCGGCGGGGCAGGCTGATGTTGTCGCGCACGCTCAGGAACGGCAGCAAGCCGCCGCTTTGCAAAATGAACCCCAAGTGCCGCGAACGCACCGCCGCCAAAGCCGGTTGGTCATCGGTAGCCAGCAATTGCGCGATGTCCTGATCCTGCGCCGCGCCCAGCCGAAAGCGCTCGAGCTCCACCGGCGCCAGCAACAGGCCGATGGCTTCGAGCAACGTGCTTTTGCCACTGCCGCTCTCACCGGTGATGGCGAGGATTTCCCCGGCACCGACTTGCAAGCGCGGCAGGCGCACATGGTGGGCCAGCGCGCCGTCACCACGGCGCACCAGCAGGTTCTTGATATCGAGCATCGGCGTCTCGTTAAGGCATCATTTCCAGTGGCACGGGGTAGACGTTGTCCCGTGCATCGCTGTCCTTGGCTAACGCCACCCAGCGGTCGACGTCAGCGTTGTAGCGCTGGTAGTGCCGCAGTTTGGTATTGAGCGTGCGGATAAATTTCTCCTGCGCCAGGCCATCCCAGCTCTTCCAGGTTTCTTCGTCCAGGTTCAGCACTTCGCTCTGATACGGCAGGTCTTCGAGGTACTCGCCGAGCACGCCCATGTCCGCCAGTTTGGCGTTGCCGTTCTGTTTGAGCTGGTTCGGATCGGCGCCCATGGTTGCGGCGACCGAGCGCAGACGCTCGAACATTTCCGTCGGCGAGATCAGGCCTTCGTTGGCCGCGTCGAGAATCTTCTTCATCACGTCGCTCAAGTCACTGAGCTGGGACTTGGTCAGCAGCACCCGCACGTCGGTGGTCGGGATGTTCTGCTTGATCAGGTCACGGTCGGTGATCCACGCCTTGAACACCGGCGGTGCCTTGCTGTTGGTCTTCTCGCCCAGATAGGCGAGCTGCATCGCATGGCCGATCAGTGCCGCGTCTTCGAGCATTTTCTTCTCGCCCGGGTCCTGCTTGGCGTTCACCGCGCTGCCGATGGCGTCTTCGCCCATGTAGGCGGCTTTCACCTGTGTCGTGATCGCGGCAGCCAGTGCGTCAACCTTGCGTCCGAACTCCTGAATGTCGCCCGCGTTCACCGGGTAATACAGCGAAGTGTTGGTGCCCGGGTAGGTCGACAGGTTCTGGTACTGCGCTTCGGCCTTGGCGTGGTCCTTGGCCCCGGCTGGGGTTTTCAAGTGCAGGGTGTAAATCGCTACGCCCGGGTTGGCGGCTTCCATACGCACCTGCGCGGCGCTCAAGCCGGTCTTCGACAGTTTGTCGTCGCCTTCGATGGCGCCCGCGTCGGTGATCAGCACCACGTAGCGCGCGCCGAACTGGCTCCAGTCGACCTTGTCGATGCTGTCCATGACGCCGGCAAACGCATCTTCGTCGAAACTGCTGCTGGAGACTTTGGCTTGTTTGAGGTCGGCGATCTTGGCGAAAAAGTCGGCGCTGTCTTTTACCTTTGTAGGGTCGGCGTACATCTTGGTGGTGTACTCCAGCCCCGGCACCGCTTGGGTGTTGGAGCGGAAAGCGACCATGCCGAACTTGACCTGCTTGCCGAGGTTCTGCGCTTCGATCCGCTGATAAACCTTACGGATCGCCTCGCGGGTGCGGTCGATGTACGGGTCCATCGAGATGGTCGAGTCGATGACAAACACCACCGCTGCGCTGAATTCCTTCAACTGGCTGGCTGCCTTGTCCTCGGCTTCCTTGCCGCCGGCCGCGCCGCTCGCAGCACCGCCCTTGGCGTTCTTGTCATCCGGTTTACTGACCGATGCGACGTTGAGCAGCCGCGTGCGGAAACCGCCCTCGGTCATGACCTCTTCGCCGCTGAGGACCGGCAACAGGTAGAACTGCTTTTGCAGGTCGACGAAATATTCAGGTTCTTCGGCCAGCACGCCGGGGGCTTGCTTGCCCTTTTTCAGCGTGGCCCGCAGTGGGGCGACTTTGCTCACCGGGTCCGGCGCATCGAGGATGCCTTCGACGGTGGCGCGTTCCTTGAAGAACAGCAGCCGGTCGCGGTTGGCCGGATTGGTGAAGGCCAGCGTCAGCTGCATTTTCCAGTCGGTGGTGCAGCTGGCGGGCAGCCAGCCAATGGTTTTGCCGTAACTGTCGGGGCCGACTTTCAGCCATTCGGCGTTGGCCGCTTGCGCGCGTTCGTACACATAAAAACGGCTGAACACCGGTTGCTCATCGCCGGCGGCGCCGCCCGCTGTCGGGCTGATCTTGCAGCCCGGGGTGGTCAGCACGCGCTGGAACAGGGTTTTCTTACCGGCCTGGATCAGCGGTTTGTCATCGGCCTGGGACAACGGGCTGATGCACAGCGCCAACAGCGCGGCGCCGCTCAGCAGGAAACGACTCAGGGACGAACGCATCACTTCTGCAACTCCTCGAAACGCTGCTTGGCTTCGGCGTTGTTCGGGTCCTGGGTCAGGATCGTTTCATACCAGTAGGCGGCGGTGGCGTTGTCCGCGGCCGGGAAGCACTCGCTGGCCTTCAGGTATTTGGGGTCGTATTCGCGGGCATAGGCGTTGGCAATCAAGGAGTCACCGGCCTGGGCACGGTTGGCGTACAGACGCTGGGCGACGCCGCAGTGCTTGCCGGCCTTGGCTTCGTTGATGATCTCCAGCAATTTGGCGCTGTCGGGCGCGGCCTTGATGCAGGTCTGGACGAAAGTCAGCTCGGGCAGACTGTTCATGCTGTCGAGGGTGCAGGCTTGCGCATCGGCACCGGCCGGTGCGGCGGCAGCGATGGCCGGGGCAGGCGCCGGAGTGCGTTTGTAGAACCAGAATCCGGCCGCTGCGGCCACCAGCAACAGCACGACGAGCGCGAGGCCGATGAGGCCTTTGTTGCTTTTCTTCACCGGGGGCGGAGGTGGGGTGTAGGCGGGTTCGTTGGGCACCGACTCCAGTTCGATTTCTGGCTCGGCGGTGGGCAGGACCAATTCCGGCAGCTCCGGAATTTCGGGTTCTGGCGCACGGGGCGCGGTCAGGTCCGCACCACCATAAGTCGAGCGTGTTTGACCGCCCGCAGTAGACGGCAACAGGCCCACACCGGGGCGGACTACCCCTTTATCGCTATGATCGAGGCTTTGCTCACGCAGTTCGATCTGGAATTGCGAGTTGGCGCCGCCTTCGAGCAGCGGGTCGACCACTTCCGGGCCGACCTGGGCTTCAAGGGCTTCACCACTGGCCGCAACGCTGAAGCGCGAGACCTTGAACCAGAACGGGTTGTTGCTCCAGGCCTTCTGATCCTGGAGGTAGAAACCGTCCTGGTTGCGCTGAATGGAGAACTCCAGCCGTTCTTCGCCACCCTGCCATTTCTTCACAGTGAGGCACGCCTGGCCAGGCACGTTGGGTTCTAAGGCGAGCAGGTCGACACGAATTGGCATTGCTTATCTCGCTGTGAAGGCTGTGAGCACATGGCCCAGCCGTTCATTCTGTTCAGGGGTGATTTCGCGACCGGCACCATGGCCGGCGTTGTCCTGCGTGATGTAGGCCAGACCCGAAAGCCAGTCGCCCAGATAGCGCTGCGCCTGGTTCGCCGGTTGCGGCGGCAGTACCGGCACTTGTCCCGGACCGATGTCGGTGTAGAACGAGAACAACGGCGCCTTGGCACCGGCGCGGCTGTTCGGGCGCTCGTTGACCGGTTTCTGCAGGTAGCCGAACCAGGACACGAAATCGCGCAGCACGCGTTGCACTTCCAGCACCTGGCGCTCGACCAGTTGATCGCGTCGCGCGCCGCTTTGCGCACGCTTGAGCACCGCACGGCTCAGTTGGCCGGGCAGGTCCTGGCGGTAACCGGCGGTGATCAGTTCGTCGACCACGGCTTCGATCAACGCCTTTTCCAACCCCAACAGGTTGAGCAGGCTCTGCCGGGTGGTCAGCTCGCGCAGGTGCGCAATCCAGGCCTTGAACGCGGCTTTGGCAAAGCGGTGTTCGTTGCTTTGCAGTTCCGGCGCCGGGGTGTTGGTTTTACTGCTGACCGGTGCTTCGTGGCTCAGGTCGTCGCCGAAATCGAAGTCGAAACCGGCGTCATTGCCGTACAGGCTCTGGCTCGGTGTCGGCGCGGCAGGCTCATCGCTGGCGGCAGGTGCGTCATCGGTTTCGTACACACCGCTGAGGTACAGGTCGCGCACCGATTCGCTCGGCATGTCGAGCTCATCAATGAACTCGCCGAGCACGGCCGGGCGACGGCCCAGGCCGGTCAGAATCATCTGCGCCTGGGCTTTCTTGGCGGCTGCAGCACCGTCACCGTCGGCGTGATACCAGGTGCTCAAGCCGTGAGTGGTCAAGCCTTCGAGGCATTCGCTCAACTGTTCGCGGATGCGCTGCAGTTTGAATTCGATCTTGGCCACACCCTTGAAACTGCCGCTGAAGTGGCTGATGCCACCGTCATCGTTGCGCAGCATTTCTTTCCAGGCGTTGGCGGGATTGTTGATGTGTTTGCACACCAGTTCGTTGCCGGCAAAGCTTGCGCCCAGGGCGTCGACGCGCTCCTGATAGCTCACGTTGAGGCCGGTTTCGGCGCCGCTGGCGTCTTGCACGATGAACGCCGCATCCATGCGCGGTTTGCGCACCAGGAAGGTGTTCTGGAACGGCGTGCCGGCCCAGTCGTTCATCCAGCTCAGGCTGCCGAAGCGCTCGAGCATGGTCAGCTTGACCATGCCGTTCCAGCTCTCGTCGTACTGATCAGGCGTCAGGCTCAGGGAGTTGGTGATGCGCAGGTCGAGCATGGTCAACGCCCAGATCAGGCCGGTGTCGCGCTTGCTGCGAGCGGCTGCGTCGGCGCCCTGGGTTTTTTCAATCCAGCGCGTGAGCACCGGGCCGACGTCGTTGACATCGCTCTGTTTGGTCGAACCGGTGCAGACCACCAGCGCGTTCATTTCTTGGTTGTCGGTGTAGCGTTCGAACAGGTAAGCAACCTTGCCGCGCAGGATCAGCTGCGAGACGGAGTTGTCCTTGGTGGCGGATTCCGGGTCGCTGGAATTGGCGATCTCGTGCAGTTTTTTACGTCCGCGATAACCGGGGAAGTCCAGCAAGTCGACCTGGTTGACGATGTCGTCCGCTGGGGCTTCGATCAGGCCAAAGGTCATCTCGGCCGTCAGTGCCGCCAGTTGCGCGACCGGGATGCCCTGACTGTTTTGCAGGCGTCCTTCGACCTGAGGCCGCACGTCGATCGGCAAGTCCCGCGGGCTGCCGAAGCGCTCGAGGATGTCGACGTTCATGATGCTGTCGCGCTGGCTGTAGGTGTCGTTTTCGAAACTCACCAAGGCCTTTAATGGCGCGAACACGGTCTCGGGCAAGCCGAGCTTGTGCAGCGCGCCGGCCAGTTGCTGGTACACACGCGTCAGCTCGCTCTGCTCACCCCAAAGGATCGAAAACAGCTCGGCACGTTCCTGGAAATTCAGGCGCGGCGCCAGTTGCAACGCTGTCGGCCAATACAGGTGCTCAAGCTTCTTCACGGAGTTGCGGAAGTTGTCCCGCAGGTAATCCCACAGAGACACCAGATCATCGGCGCTGACGCCCGGTTGCAGTGGCCCGGTTTCGCGGCCTTCGAATGGTTTCAGCACGCGCTGGATGCGCTCTTCGTCGATCTCGTAGGAGATCCGTTCAAGGTCGAAGTCCTTGAACCAGGAGTTGGCGAGAATCTTCGCCAGCTCGATTTCCTTGAACAGCGTCAGTTCGACCGGGAACTGCGGATCCTGGCTCGGCGTGGCGCGGCGGCTGAAGCGCGTCACCAGGCCGGTGGCTTCCTTGCCGCCACCCACCGGGTTGATGTGCTTGATGAAGTCCAGGCGCTGGCCACCGAAATCGGTCTCCAGTTTGCCGTTCTGACCGGCCGCGAGGGCCGAAATCAGATAGGACTTACCAGCCTGAGACAGGCCGAAAAAGCCAATGGTCATCGGCGTGCAGGCCACGCGACCCAGGCTGTGGGCCAGGTTGCGGGCGCGGTGCAGGCGGATGTTCAGGCTGTCGGCTTCGCTGTCCAGGCGTGGCGCGTTGCCGCGCGTCTGGCCAATCCATTCCAGCGCCTGACCGGCACCTTCATAAACAGCGGCCCAACTGGCTGAAAGCTGAGTTTGTTCGGGGGTCAGGTCATTCATTTGCGTTTCACACTTCCACTGTCGAGCCAGTACTTGGTCTCGCTCAGGCCGGCGTCGAGCATGGTGTTGAGTTCCAGCTCGAGGTCGCTGCGCGGGTTGAAGTTGACGTTGTTACTGTTGGATTCGATGTCGCGTACCGAGAGGCGGTCGCTGACCAGATCCTGCTTGCGCGTGTATTTGTCGGCCGATTTTACTTCGAAGCGCACCTTGAGCAGCGGCGCGCTGCCGTTTTCCCCAATCGCGCGGGAGAACTTCTCCCGACCGGCCTTGGTAAACCGCAGGGTGTACAGCGGCGAAGCGGCCCAGCGATCGGCCGCCAACTGGCGGAAACCGAGGCGCAGATCGCCGCGCATTTCCAGTTGCGGCGTGTCGGCATCATCGCCTGTGCCGATTTCCGGCAGCTTGATTTTGTAGTCTTCGGACTGGATGTCGCGGTACAGCACGTCGGCATCCTTGATCACGTTGTTCAGGTCGATGACGCCGATGTGCTTGACCGTCGAATATGGCTTGAGCGCCGAAGAGCGGAAGTAGAAGTTCGGCACGCTGTGGTTGGCGCACAACAGGCACAGCATGGCGCCCACCGAAGCGGTACTTTTCGGGTCGTCGATCCGGCCGTTCTTGTGGAACGGATACCAGCCGCCGGTGCGGTAGTTTTGCAGCGCCAAGATGCGGCCCGGTGGCAGCGGCAGCACTTTGCGAATGAACGCCTGGATGCCCGGCAGGCGCGAAGGGCGGCCGGTCAGCAGCAGAACGTCACACGGGTAGTGGGCGACCACTTCACAGAGCGCGCCAAGGATCTTGGTGATGTTGATCTGGTCGTTGAGGAACGCGGCGTGGAGCTTTTGCAGGTCGAAGCCGATCAGCGCTTCGTACAGGTCGAAACCGCTCTGGCCGCCAACATCGCGGCGCACGGCGGCGTTGACGTAGTCGAGCACGGTCTGGCTGATCGCGTTGTCGCCCAGCAACTGACGGTAGCTTTGCGGGCTGACTTCCTGCGGGACTTGCGGGTCGTAATGCTCGTAGGCCTTGAGCAACGCCAGGCCCAGCGGTGCGAACACCTGCAGGTTCAATTGCTGGCGCAGGATCATGTCCTGGGCGCTGACCGATTCATCGCCGCACAGCCGTGACATCAGCGAATCCGGGGCTTTGACGCCAGCGTTCTGCAAGGCTTTCTCGAAGCTCGGCAGGACGAAGTCCTGAATCACGTCCAGCAGGATGTCGTCGCCGGCCACTTTGAAGCCATCGCGAAACCGCTGCTCGGGCACGATGTGCACGTTGCTGCCGCTGCCGGTGTTGCCGGCGCGGTCGAGGCGATAGTCAGTGATCACCAGGTCCGTGGTGCCGCCGCCGATGTCGATGGTCGCCAGGGTAATGCGTTCACGGTCTGCTTTGTCCGGCCGGGCGATGGTGTCGAAAAACTCTTCCGGGTGACCGGCGAAGTTCTCGTTGACCTCGGTGTACAGGTACACCAACTGGCCGCACGAAGCTTCGTCCCATTCCACGCGGATGCTCGGGATCGGCGTGCGCGGGCTGACGGCCTGATCCTGATGCGGATCTTCCTCGCCGGCGTGCCAGCCGAGGCTTTTCCACACCAGGCCGATGGCCTGCTGCATGCGTTCGTTGAGAATGCTGCGCTCGGCCTGGGGCATGCCCGGCGGCACGGTCAGGGTGATGCTGTTGAGCTGGCGCGGCACGCGGGTGTGACCCTGGCGCGAGCGCTGGGCCGGGCTGTTGATCTGCGACAGCGCCTGGGCCAGCACCTCGGCGAGCATGAAGGTCATCAGCGAGCTGCGCGAGTAACGCGGCATGAACACCGGCAGGCGATCGTCTTCTTCGAGGCTGTAAAGCGCCTCGCCGGTTTCATTGATCAGGTGCGAGAACGGCGCGGCGGTGGCGTACGGCTCGCTGTCGGTCTTGATGTAGGAGCAGTTGAAGCGCCAGCCGTGGCCGTAGGCGTTTTCGTCCCACAGGTATCGTTTCGGGCTGGACAGGCCAGTCGAGCCTTCGGTGCCACGACGGCGGCTGGCCAAACGGCTTGCCTCATTGCCGACCCGGGCAATCGTCGCCCACTGGAACGCATCGTGGCGGCCGCTTTTGACCGAGCAATGATCCTTGCCGAAATACGCCTGGGCGAATTCGACGCGGCTTTCGAATGGCAGGTTGTAGGTGTGTTCAGGGGTGATCAGGTCGCGCAGTTCCAGCACGTAATTCTGCTTCAACCCGGAGCCGGCCTGACCGTGGTTCTCGATCAGGATGCCGCAAGTGCGCGAGTTACCGACGTCCAGCACCAGGTCCACCGGAATCGGTTTGACCAGGCCATTGCTGTCGTTGGCGACCACTTTCAATTCAGGGATTTCCACCTTCGGCCTGGCGGTCGACTGCGCCGCCGCTGACGGCGTGCTCAACAGGCTCAGCAGGTTGAGGTAGTGCGCCAGGTGGTGGTTGGCGCGGATGTCGATGTCGAGCTCTTCGCGCGAACGATGGGCGTTGCCCTCGTTGAATACTTCGAGCAGCCATTCGTTGACCCACGGCTGGGCCAGGAACCAGCGGGTTTCGCTGGCCTTGGTCGCCAGTTTGAAGGACACGCCGGAGCTGATGTCTTCTTCGTTCGGCGCCAGGTAGGCGGTGCCATCACGCTTGGGCATGACGCGGCTGTCGAACGCCATCGTCAGGCGATGAGTATTGCCGTCGATGTCCGGCGTCGCGAGTTTCACCAGGCGCATGCGCGACCAGTTGGTGGGACCTTCGTCGAAACGGTGCGGCGGCATGAAACGGAAAAACGGCGTCGGCAGCCAGACACCGTCCAGCAGCTCGAGGCTGCTTTTCATGTCGACGCTGAACGCCGGTCTGGCCTTCTCGACCTTTTCCGGTTCGGGCTCGTAGAAGTAGAAGTCTTTCTCTTCGTTGTACATCAGGCGGCAGATCAGCCCGCTGATCATCGGCGCGAACTCGCCCGCCGGTTCCTTGCGGGGATCCAGGCGCAGGGCGAAATCCATGAACTGGATACCGGTGTCACTGACGAGCGTGACGGTGTCTTCGAATTGGGTGACTTCAGGCAACATGTCGGGTTATTCCAGTCTTATTCGCCCATCTGCCGCATGGACATGGGGAATTGATCTTTTCCGTAACCGCCGGTGCAGTCCGCGACCGTGGTCGCCCCTTTGCGGCAGTTGACCTTGGGCATGTCGTAAGTGCTGCCATCGCCGCACACGGCTTGGCCCTGGCTGTCGATGGCGAGGCTGCCGCCCTTCATGGTGGCGGTAACCGGGCCGCTGCATTTCGAGCCGTCGGCCTGGTGCACGGTGACTTCGCCTTTACCGTCCTTCAACTGGTATTCCAGACGCAGCGGCTTGCCGGTCCGGCGATCCTGGATGCCGGCGCCGGCGCGGTACTGGCCGTCGAGGAACTTGGCGGCACCGTCGGCGGCGTCAGGTGGAATGCTCAGGGGCGGGCCCGGTTTTGTGGCGGCGGATTTTGCCGCGTCGGGCGGTGTGACGGCAGGCGTCTCGGTTTTGTTTTCGGGTGGCGCGGTTGGCGTAGTTGGCGCGGTTGGTGATTCGGCGGCCGGGTCTTGGGTGACGTCGGCGTTTGCGGCATCAGCTTCGTTACCGGTCACGGCTGGAGCTTCCACGCCATGAGTGCCGGTCACGGCTGCGCCAGTGGTGGAGCCTGCGACGGTGCCGGTCACGGGAACGCCATTCAGCGTTGTCACATTGCCGGTCAGTTGCGGCTCTTCCAGCTGGTTTTCCACTGGCACGATGCCCTCAGGCAGCAAGTCCACCGCCACCAATGGAATCGGCACGCAACCGCGCAAGCCGAGCAACAGCCACAACAGCAGCAACAGGAACGGCAGCAGCAACAGCCACCACCAACGACGCCACCAAGGGCGAGCCACTACCGGCACGACAGGCGCCACAACCGGTTCTTCGACCACAGGAGGCAGCGTAAATACGGGCGGAACCTGATAAAGGCAGTGCAGGGGATCGCGATTGCCGGTACCGGCGTGCTCGAAACCCCAGAAGGTCAGCACCGGTTTGCCTTGCACCAGGTAGACGAAGTTTTCGTCAGGGAAATGAATGACGCGCTTGAGCAGCTTGCCGAACACGGCTTTGTCGCCTTGCTGCTGTTCGCCCGAATCCGTGCCCAGGAAACGCTGGCTCAATTCATCGAGCGCAGTCTTCAGCGCTTCAAGTTGGCGACGGGCCGGTGCGCGTTCTTCTTCGGTCGCGCTGCTCCACGGGATTACATCGCCGTCGAGACCGCTGTACCAATCGATCTGGTTGCCGAGTTCGTCGCTTTGAGGAATGGCCAGGTGATCGACCATGTCGGGGTTCTTGCGGCGAATGGCTTCGCGCAACTGCAGGGCAGCCCGGTAGACCGGTTGACCTGTTTCGCCCAGGGCTGTGAATGACCCGCTCTTACCGCTGCGTAATAGTGCCCCGCGCATCCAAACTCCATATGATCCGTTGCGCAAATGACAGGCAAAAGTGCCTGTTCTTGCTCCTGCAATTAGCTGGCGACCTTAATGTCATAATGATGTCGCCGTCAATCAGCCGTTAGGCCAAAACCGTATGAGATTAGCGTAACAAAGCGGGCGTTGCTTGGGGTCGTTGAGTATTTGCGAGGGACGGTTGGCGCGTGTGCATTTTTTAATCTTGCTGAAACGTTTCATCAGCGCTATAAAAAACGCACAACTCCAAGAAAGGCTTCCCTCATGACCCCGCTTAAACTCGCCATCGCCCTCGGCGCGCTGACCACTGCCTCTCACGCCATGGCCTGGGATTACGTGCTGCTCGACACCGACAAGGCCGCCCAGAACTGGCAGATCACCAGCCAGCAACTCGGCGTGAAAACCGACAAACCTTTCTCCGTGACCCTGCGCACCTTGCACGGTGGCCGGCAGGAGGGCGTCAGCATCGTCGACATCGATAACGGCACAATGAAACTCTCGGTGGTGCCGACTCGCGGGATGAACGTCTTGCAGGCATCGGTCGGCGATGTGCGCATGGGCTGGGATTCGCCGGTCAAGGACGTGGTCAATCCGTCCTTCATCGAACTCAACGGCCGCGGTGGCCTGGGTTGGCTCGAAGGCTTCAACGAACTGGTCGCCCGCTGCGGCTACGAATGGGTCGGCCACCCCGGCATGGATAACGGCGAACTCCTGACCCTGCACGGCCGCGCCGCCAACATCCCGGCCAGCAAAGTCACCCTGCACATCGACGAAAAACCGCCTTACGCCATCAGCCTGCGCGGCGAGCTGAAAGAGCAGGCGTTCAAGAAAGTCGATTTCTCGGTGGTGACCGAGTTGGTCACTGAACCCGGCAGCGTAGCGTTCGCCCTGAACGACACATTGACCAACAACGGCGACTATCCGAAGGAATACCAGGCGCTTTACCACAGCAACTTCAGCACGCCATTCCTGGAGCAGGGCGCGCGGTTTGTGGCGCCGGTTAAACAGGTGTCGCCGTTCAACGAAAAGGCCAAAGGGGATTTGCCGGATTGGCAGACTTACCGCGCGCCGACCAAGGACTACGACGAGACGGTTTACAACGTCGTGCCTTATGGCGATGCCAAGGGCGACACGTTGACCGTGCTGCACAACAAGGCTGGGAGCCTTGGGGTGTCGGTTGGTTTTAATACCCAGCAGTTGCCGGTGTTTTCGTTGTGGAAGAACACGGATACGCAAGGGCAGGGGTATGTGACCGGGTTGGAGCCGGGGACGAGTTTTTCCTACAACCGACGGTATCAGCGGCCGATTGGATTGGTGCCGATGATTGGGGTGAAAGAGCAGAGGCAGTTTCAGATCCATTACAGTTTGCTGGCGGATAAAGGGGCTGTGGATAAAGCGATGCAGCGGGTGAATGAGATTCAGGGTGGGCGGGCGACTGAGGTGCGACAAACGCCGTTGGTTGATCTCACTAAAGAATGATTCTTGTCAGTTTGTGCTTGGCCGATACTGTAATGCCTCCGCCAGATGTTCGCGGGTGATGCCATCGATCTGTTCAAGGTCTGCCAGCGTGCGGGCAACCTTGAGCAGTCGGTGGGCCGACCGGAGTGACAAGGTCAAACGCTCGCAAGCAGTTTCCAGCCACGCTTCATCGGTTGTGGATAACTTGCAGTGCCGACGCAGCCCTGGCAAATCAAGGAATGCGTTGGCACAGCCTTGGCGTTTGTTTTGACGCTCCCGGGCGTCGGCGACCAGTACCGCAGCAGTTGCGGTGTCATCACCGGGTTTGAGCGCAGGGTTCAACGCCGTGGCTTCCCGAGCGACGGTCAGGTGCAGGTCGATCCGATCCAGCAGCGGCCCCGACAATTTGTTGCGATAACGCTGGACCATGTCCGGTGTACAACTGCATTTGCCGCTGGGTTCGCCAAGATATCCACAGGGACACGGGTTCATCGCGGCCACCAATTGAAAGCGTGCCGGAAACCTCACGCGATCCTTGGCGCGGGAAATCACGATGTGGCCGGATTCCAGCGGCTCCCTTAAAACCTTCAATACCTTGCGATCGAATTCCGGAAATTTGCTGTATGACACGTGCAGTGTGCCAAGTTGTCAGGCGTTCAGATGCTTCTGAGGTTCGCTTCCAGCACTGATACCCAATCAATATTCGTTCGGACAGGGTGTGCCTCCATGAACCGTTTATGGGCCAGCAGCGACACTGGATGTGTATGAGAACGTCTGAGAGCCTCTCCATATCAGTGATGAACAGCTCCGAGATGAACGCTTGGAGATTGCTTCTCCGTGCCGCTATCGTCTATTGGTAGAGAGGATCATCAATACGAGCGTATGACCAATGAGGCAGCTTGAAGACACGCGCAAACCTAAGGTACTACCTGCCGAGACGTTTTGGAGAGAGATGGCTTTTTACGAAAGTGGGCCAGGGCTCTGGAAGGCAATTCACGTCGGACTATCAGCCGTATTTTTCTTTCGAATGGCAACTCTTCTAGGGCTTCGGGAAGGCGCATTGGCTGAAATGCTATCGATAAAACTCAGCATGCGGCGTCGGTGGAGCAAATCAGGACAGATGAGCCGTACTGAAAGTGATCTCCTATATCGAATTGCTGAAGTTTTTCGGGACTCTCTTAGCCTTTTCGAGGGCGATGTGAGTTCCGCAATAATGTGGCTCCGTACGCCCGCGACGGCTTTGAATCAAATTCAGCCAGCAGCCCTTCTGACTACCCATGTTGGCATCAACCTGGTTAAAGCCCATATCGGTCGCATCGAGCATGGAGTTGTAGGATGAACGAATGCCCTAGCGGCGATGATAAACGGCGTCAGGAACCGTAGATTGAACGAGGTTCCGTGAGGCGGCGAGCATTAATATCCAGAATAGGTTGCTACTCACAGGTTAATGCTCATCGGGCACTGGTGAGATCCCTTTCCACCAAGGCGAACATCTCGCTCAAACTCTCAATTCCTTCCTTTTTCATGTAGCAGCTCACCATAAGGCTGACGGCATGTACTCCAAGCACAGAAGCTAGCCCGTCCACCTTCTCAAGCGTCGGGGATTTTTTCCCATGCTCCAGCATGCTTACGTACTCACGACTCATTACCGACGCAAACTGGTCCTGAGTCTTTCCCTTGCGTATGCGCAGCTCACGCAAGGCTTCAGCGAAGGCTGGATTTAGCTCCATTACGTCGTCCCGTCAAAAGGGACGATGAAGCCCGGTTGTGATCTGTATTTCTATGAACTATAGTTCACATCCCACGTTAATGGCTGATTAAACATGTTCGAAACCTACGAGGCGGCTCGTATACCAGCGTCTCCCTTCATCCAGCGAGACACCTCTCGCTGGGCGTTTGTGATGCTGTCAGCGAATGACAGGTGGTTCTATGTAACGCTCAACTGCGTACAGAACGGAGAAACGGACGAGATCTGCCAACAACAGTATTTGATCCCCTCCATGCTGTGCCTGTTGGGGCTAATACGGTCTGATACCGCAGACACATATGTGGCGTCTATCCAACTCGTCTCACCTAGCTGGATGAACGGGTCCGATGAGTGGCGGATGCAGCCAATTCAACAGATCATGTGCTTGCCTTCTGAGGCTAGTGAGCGGTACTGCTACCAACTAAAAAATGGTGACCTGTATCCCGCAGCGTTCGCACGACTAGCCGCAGAAAAAGGAACAGTGGTTTGGCCCACCAAAGGTGGGCGTCAGTGAGTCCTGACCTTGATGAACAATTGTGCAAAGAAAATCCTACCCTCTTTCCTAGCGCACCTCTGATCAATGGCAAAATGTTCTGGGGGGTCGAATGCAATGACGGCTGGTTTAACCTCCTCCGGCATGCCTTTGCACTGGTTACAGTACGAAGTGAAATCTCACCTGGATGTGGCTCCGTGATCATTGAGGAGGTGAAAGAAAAAAAAGGAACGCTACGGATATATTATCGTGGAGGAGACGACTTTGTTCATGGTGCAATAAATATGGCAGAAGCCCTATCTGTTCATGTATGCGAGATATGCGGTAGAAACGTAAAAAATCGTCGAATGCACTATCATTTCCCAAGATGCGATGAGCACATAGATCTATGACGTATGTGTCGGCTGATCACCCCTACCTGTTAGATTATTTATATTCGGAGCTTTCTTACGAAAGAAAACTTGGCTTGATCGATTTCGATCTAGTTAAAAACTTCGTATCATCACCCCGAATCATGGATATCTATGTCCGCGATGTCGTGATTGAAACCCCAACTTTTGTTGGTGACAGCTATCTAGATCAAATAACAATGCTGGCAGATAAGCGTCAAAAAACGGTTGGTATATCTCTAAAGACATGGGCAGTATTAGAGAAGACAGCTGGCCGAGTCGAAAAATATCATTTCAACGACGCGAGTATCTCAGTGCTTCAGATATGGCCGTTTGATCCGATGAGTTTAAGTGATGATCACTTAAAAATCGCAATAGCACTGTCTTATACCACCGGAGAACTCCGAGCTGAATCACGCATAGTAGGGGCCCTGAACGAGGTGCTCGAAGGGTTAGGTTTTGGAATTGTCAGCGAGCGCTATTAAGTGGACGAACAGCGGCAGGCGACTAGCGAGTAGTGTCTGTACATCGACGGGCCAGGTCGACTGCTTTGGTCGATTTCCGTCAGTCGTGACAAACGAGTGGGCCCAAAACCAGCGTTCGTGTCAGGCAGAAACTCGGGCCAAAAGCAGCCAGTCAAAAGCGTCTAGGAAATCAGGGGCGATTCAGCCCCTTCTGGTTCTTTTCTGCGAAGTAGGTAAGGTCGTTAGAATTCGTCCATTTCGAACTTGCTCAATTCTCCTCTTCAGCCAGCTCGGCTTCTGCTCTTATCAAATCCAAGATATCGCGGAGGCCGGTCATGGTTTCTCGGAGAGGTTCAAGAATTTCAGGAGTCTCATTTGCTTGCTCGACCACCCATTCCGCGAAAGTGTCCTTGTTTTCCGGAACCGGGCTAAGAATGTGGTAATGCAGATGATCATCTCTGTCATGCAAATAGTCAGTTATTTTGGCGTAGTGATCACTTAGGAATTCGCTGTGTGGTGCCTTTGTAACTGCCAGGACCCCTGCTTGAACCGCTTTATGCTTCACCTCTGCGGAGAAAAGGTTTTCAAGGCAGCCGGGCCAGGCGGACTTGTCAACTTTGCATTTAGCCATAAGCTGACGCAATTCATCGAGAAACGGTAAGCGACACCAATACACTTTGTTTGAGTTGTCTTGCTTCCATACCCCGCCGTCGCCAAGCTTGCCTGTGCTATATAATTCGCGGCCCTCTTTGTCATTATCGACCAACGCGAAAACAGCTCGTCCTGGTGCCAACGCTTTGATTACCTGACCGTTCTTAGCCAATGCATGCATTTTCGTTGTGCCACCACCAGACTCGAAAATGAATGGCATGTGGCCGCCGACGAAAAGCTCCCAAGCCTTCTCGAAAACTGCTGCATCAGTCACTCCCTCAACAAATACGATGGACGTGTTGCGCTGTAGCAGTTCCTGCTCTAGAGCCGTTCGATCTACTTTTGACTTTTCGATTTGGGCATGGGCTTCTCGCAGGTAGCTACTGATAACAGGGAGATGTGGAGTTTCTCCCATCAGCTCGCCTGGGAGATGCTTCGAGTCACTATCTAGCTCCTGAATAACAGAATTTAAGCGGCCTTCATACTTCTGAGTTTTAGAAACAAAGTATTTACTCACTTGATCATTTTTCAGTGAGAAAAACGCAGGGCTATGGCTAGTCAGGAAAATCTGCTTATTATCCGATTGGCCCAGCGCCATAAACGTCTCCGCTTCTTCAATCGCATTTGCGAGTTCAAGCGAATTCTCAGGCTCTTCGAAGCCCCAGATATGAAATTCCTTTGAGCTTTGATCCGACAGGAAGGAAAGAATCTGTGGGATGTGCCGGACTTGAATACCGTCACCGCGCTGTAACGTAAGACTATATGAATCTCCGTTGTCAGACCTGGTCTCGAAGTCGAGCGATCTAAATAGATCAGTAAGATCGCGTGGTGTAGAAACGGAACTATTGATACCAAGAGATGCTAACAGGCCTTCCGTAAGCTTTTCTGTTCTATTTCGCAGAGCATCTGTGAAATTTTTCAGCGAGCCGGAAAATTCATCATGCTCTGAAATTACTTTGTAGATCTCCGCTTGAAGCCTTTCAAATATTTTCCTATCTTTGATCGCTGGTATGTAGTGGAACTGAATTTTATTAAGAAATCTTGTTAAATATTGCTGGAGTCGAGGTTCTGAAATTGAAGAGTAAAACTTAGGAGTTTCTTGGTTTGTGACGCTCCACTGCTTCTTGATCCAGAATGACTCCCCCAATGAGGCACGCCAGTTGGCAGGGGGTGTAAACCACACCTTCACATAGACGAATTTTTTTATTTCTTTCTCAGGTGTAGCTTCAGACTGGCGCGTATGAGAAAAGTCGCGCTCAAACCTAAACACTTGGTTAGGATTTGTTTCATTATTGAAGAACAGGTTCAAAGCTCGCAAAACGTTGCTTTTGCCAGCGTCATTTCTTCCAAAAATAATATTGGTGCCGGTACAGTTGTTCAGTTGGTCTTTATAAATTGACCGAAAATATGCAATTTCTACTTGTTTAACGAGATTCATTGATGTCTCAGTCCTTGATCCAGGTCGCGCAAGCCTGATGTCAGACTGATTCTACCAGCTTCGCTGAAGGTAACCAGCGTAGGGTTAGGCGGTGCCGGCAGTTTCGGGCCAATGATTGGCGAACACTTGCGTAACGTCGCCAATAACGTCGAGGCGGTCAACGTCGAAGGCTCGGGTCACTGGGTCGCCGAGGAACAGCCGGGCGTCGTAACCGAGGCACTGCTGAGGTTTGTCTCTGCTGCCAATTGAATTTAAGCCTATATAGCGATATTGAAGGACCGCTTATGGCTGTGGATTCGTGCCTGTCGTGAAGGGCTGTTGCCGACCCAAAGCTGACGATAGCGACAGATAGGAGCCAGCCAGAATCACACCGTAGACATGATGCAAATGACTCCGTAATGTGCGCAGAAGTCATATTTTTTTACCGCCCCTCTAAATCGCACGTGCAAACAGGACACACAGGCCGGTCAACGAGTTAGACATGAACAAGGAACGTTATTATGCACAAGTGGCGTATCCCAAAAATTGCGTCATCTACTAAATATTTAAATGGTGTCGAAGATGAGTAACATTCTTCAAAACTGTCATGCTTTTAATTTCAGCGAGTCATATTCCTACGCTGACAAAGTAAGGAAGGCTATTTTCGAAGGTGAATTTTTGGTTGAGCCATTAGATGTAGCGAGCGATTTGGAAAGCCAAGTCGCCAAGCCGCAAAAATGGTCTATTTTGCATGATTACATAGATTATGTAGTTCGTGATGATTTGAACTTTTACTTTCGTGGTGGTGGATGGGATTACGATGATGTGCGTCCCATATTTTCTATGCTTAACTCGCACGAAATCCAATATCTAACACTTGCGCAGTATATCGAAGAGCACTTCCGGGATGATGAAACTGGAGAAACAGTATCAGTTACACAGGAGCTTATAGAGGAATATAAGTATGAATATGTATCAGAATATTTAGAAGATATAGCGCTGGATGGTCTGACGTCTTTAATTGTTACGGAGGTTTTCACACTGCTTTTCGCTGATCGTGAAGCAATGAAGGCCTTCAATCTAAAGATTGCTATGAGCTTGGAAAAAAGAACTCCTAGATGTACATACTGGCCTAAATGGTTAGAGCGGGCGCTATTTTGTAGAGAGAAAGGTCTTTGTGCAATTTGCAAGTCAGACTTGACATCCCTGTATCATGTTTATGGAAAGCTTGCAGTTGACCATATAGTTCCTGTAGCTCTAAATGGAGTAAATGACCCAACTAATTTACAAATGCTTTGTGAAAGCTGCAATGGAAAGAAAAGTGGTATTACAGTAGTTACGTCGAATATTTTGCCCGTATTTTGGTAATCAATTTAACAATTGGTTTAAATTACTCCCTTCGTTCGCTTGAGTCGTATGAAGTCGATCCTTAGCTTGCTCGTTATGCCTAAAGAGGAAATATGACGCGTCTGAATCTAGAACAAAAATTTGAAGCTCTGACACCCGCGCTGTTGTTCAAATGGTTAGTATGGATACTAGCCTTTGCAACAGGAGTTGTAGGGGTGGTTTTCGCATTTTATTTTATGGAGTTTAATGGGGAATTTAGCAGCCAGAACGCCGACTGGGGAACTTTTGGCGACTTTATAGGCGGCACGCTGAACCCCTTGCTAAGCTTTCTTGGTCTAATTGCCCTCCTGCTAACAATTGTCCTGCAAAGCAAGGAACTTGAGTCTACTAGGAAAGAACTAGAGCGCTCAGCGTTAGCTCAAGAAAAATCCGAATTGGCACTAACCGAACAATCGAAAACGCAAATAAAACAGCAATTCGAAGGCACCTTCTTTTCGTTACTAGATCAACACAACAAAGCATTGGAGAAAATATCAGCATCAACGGGCAAATGGACTAACGGTAGATCGGACATTGATATTGTCAGGGAGGCTGTTTTTGAAAGGTCAGCCTCAGATTTAGCAGGAGCCAAAAATGCCCTTGAAGAGAAAAACGGCTTGTGCGGCCACTACTTCAGGGTTTTGTATCAAACATTAAAGTTTATTTCAACAAATGTGCCTGATAGTCATATTGGAGTAAGCTTCAATGAGAGCACCATTAAAGACTGTGGACTTGCAAAAAACGAAAAAATGTACAGCAATATTCTTAGGTCCTTCTTGAGCTATGACATTACTCAGCTTCTAGCTATAAACTGCTACTGCACCAGTCCTCAAGATACATACTGGAATTTCAAGCTGTTGATAGAGCGCTATGCTTTTCTTGAACATATGCCCTTCACAATTGATAGTAAAAGTAATAAATTACTCTTAAATACCGAACAATTTTACGATCAAGCAGCATTTGGCCAAAGCCAATTCAAGAGAGTACCTGGCGCAGCGTAACGTTGATGAAGCAATCGGACCTATGTCAGAGCAGCGTCCAACAAATGGAGACTGCGGAACTCAACAAGCAGCTCAAGTCGTTCGTTTGGCATATAGGGGCTGGCTAAAGCCCCTGAGTTCGCAGCAGTCTCGCGGGGCTGCTTTTGGCCGATCTCTGACTATGGCCACCGTTTATATTGGGTCGTTTTCTGCCCCGTCATGTACGCGAATCATGCTAGTCAAATCTGATGCAAATGATTGGTCAGGTCGAATACAAACGGGTGGGCAAATCTGTGCAATTACCCAAGGCTCTCAGGACAGGCACCGCGCCCGCCTAGGTCCTATTTTGAGCAGGGGTGGCGCATGCTTCTATTGGTAAGGCCACTGATACGTGGCCTCCTTAAATCTACTCATTAGCCGATCAAATTGCTCTCAACCATTCCAAGCAGGCCTTCAGCAACGGCGCCCTTGCCTCAGTTGATGCACCATCAGCGCCACGTAGAAAATCCTCTTGTTCAAGAATGGCTTCTTCGCCTTTTTCGTGAATACCGAATACATCCTCGATACAGCCGATAGGCCATACCCACGTAGTTCGGGCCAGAAGCTCTTGGTGAACTGCTTCCGCTAATTTGAGGCCATCCGCGTCCTGTGCGAAAAGCGCCCAGGTATCCGCCGCTCTCAATCCACCAGTATTAACGGGCAGACCGTTCCCACCCAGCGGCACACCTTGCTCTGCTCCAATTCTGGCCAACACGTTTCTTGCTTTGGCCATATCCTCACCGTCTTTTGATAACCAAGACTCGGCACCACTCCTGGCGTGTGTGAAAGCAAAATCCAAGTCTGCAATTACTCCACAGGTGATACCCATAGCTGAGAGCACCGAAACGCCTTTAGGGATGCTGGAGCAACTGCCTAGCGCCACAAAGCAGATGCGATCAAGTTCTGGCCTCGATCCATAAAGCCTTTCGTACACCAACGGCAGCAGACGCTGATCGGTTTTACCCTCACAAAGAATTACCTTCTCTGCGAAGTAGATGTCAGCAACGTTGCCTAACTCGAAAAGAGTTCGCGATTGAGCCTGAGCTTCCTCCATTGCAGCAGCAACAGCTTCGCGTAACTGTGCGCGGACGACAGAGCCATCAACGGGATGCCTACGAACGATGACTGTATCTGGAGCGTTATCCCTGCTGAGCATTAGGGGAGAGTGGGTAGTGAACACAACCTGAAAGCCCACCACTGAAAGTTGTTTAAGCGCTTCTCGAAGCTTGCGGACTCCTTGTGGGTGTAAGAAAAGTTCCGGCTCATCAATCAGCAGCATCCGCCTAGAAATTCCCTGGGCGGTGGCTTGGCGCAAATCCGCCAGCAACCGAATGAGCGCCATCTGAATTGCTCGTTGTGCGCCACTTCCCACCTGATCAAATCGTCGACGGTCACCGGACGCCTCGTCGGTAACGTGTAGGTCTCCCGATTTAAAGAATTCTTTTACATCGATTGAGGGGACATCTAAATCCAAGCGCAATCCTGGGAAGAACTCTCCGAGGGCAGCGGTAGCGCTATTGTCAAAGCCTGCCAATACAGGAGATCTCTGATCGCCATCAACCGTCAATATGCGTCGAACTGCTTCCAAGGCTTGCGTGACTTCGACATGTGCTGTGAGGATTGGCGTCATTATTTCATCGAGCAGCCCGCGAATAGTGCTGCCAGCTTTTCCTTTTCCTAAATCCTCCGGCACATCGTCCATGGCTTGAATATGAAGCGCTTCAGGAAGCAGAGCAGAAACAACTGACGGCAGTCCTGTCGGGTATGCGCGCCAGGTTGTAGGAATGCCATTGGCATCCTTATCATCAGGTTGCCAAACCTCCTGAACCGGCTTTGAGGTGCCTGTGCCGGTGGTGCGGATCCATAGCTCTCCATTAACGCAATAGGGTTCAATAGCTAGGCGGTGTCTTGGCTCTGGAATTAACGCGATCAATTCCGGAGTTATTCCAGAAATGCAGGCGCTGAGGACTATTGGCAACGCAGGGTCAGAAGCATCATTTTTTGCGAACGCTTTCGGCGCCAGAACTATACGGATTGCGTCTAGTACCGTGGATTTGCCAACGTTATTTTGCCCCACCAGAGGGGTGAAGCTGCCTAGGGATAAAGAAACGTTTTTACACGCCCGAAAATTCTGAATGTGGATCTGGGTCAGTCCATGCATTTCACTTTCTCCTGATTTGCCCTAACTCTGGGGGGCCGGGGCTTAGGAGGTGGAGCGTAGAACCCATTTCTCTCGGGTGCTTTATAGAAGAGGGATATTCCAGTCGAAAAGTCGTCGATGAACACGGAAGGATCTTGAAATATCATGCACGCGCGCAGAGCATGACACTCCCGCGTACAAACCAGTGATGGAGACTCCTAGAGTTCCGGAGGTTCCCAACCCTCAAAATGCTTGAGCGCGTCCAAGTCACCGATCAGATCCTTCGCTTTTTCCAACCGATCTAATACGCTTTGTCGCTGCTCCGGACCAAGACGGTCGGCGCTGAGCGCTATGTCGTCGAAGAAAGAACGAATGCTGTTCACCTTCGCCCAGGTCTGAATGACCGCTTCAAGACTATCTCGGCTGTCCTGAATCGCCTTCAGCCGACGCTTCTCGGTTTCCTTTCTTCTCCATTCTTCCATCTGCAACTCATGCCGATGGCGTTCCTGTTCGCTCCGCACTCGCTCGATCTCAACCTTACCGGCGAGAATGGGAGCTTCGGCTTTCAGTGACTTCACTACGCTTGGAATTTTGCTGACCAAGTCTCCAGGCTTGTTCTCAGTCCAGCGTTGAATCCAGTCCACGCCGTAGTACGGTGAATACACCTGCAAGCAAAGTCTGCCCGTCGTAAGCGTCCGGCCAACACACCTTCCTGATCCAACGCTTAGGGCGATGGTGGACATCTATTTTAAGTGCGCGCCATGTCCTTGCTTCGCAGAGCGGGCTAGATGACTTGGCCGGACCCACTGACTCGACCCGGGCAGGAGTTTGACAGAGTGGATTGACCGAACTTTAATCATGACGCGTTTCCATGGTTTGGAACCGCGTAACAGGGAGAAATTCTCTTTGAGAATTTCAGTAAATACGGAATGAATAAGGAAATTAAGATGTCTCAGTCAACCCAAGAAAAAAGCCAGCAATTAGATCAAGCGCCGGCCCAAACCTTCACGCTGTTCACCCAAAACGGAATCCGGATCACCTTGGATTTGCCCGCCGCATTGCAGATCAACCAGAACAGGCAAGAGCTTTTCTCCTCCGCACCAATCTTGCACAACGACACGACCTTCCCAATTGAATCTGCGACGTTCACCATAAAACTGGAGGACGTGATAGATGCTTCATCCAACGTAATCGCGAACGTGCGTTGGTGGAACAACCAAGTTTTCGAGGGGAAACAGATCATGGAGTTCACTTGTAAAGCGGTTAAGCCCGGCGGAACGGACACGTGTATTCCTGCCTCTTCTGGATACTCTCAAGTCCGGTGGAGCACCTCGGTGTCGAGCGGGCGCGGCACTGAGACCTTCACGAATACCTTGAGCCTTGTCTCGCTCACATACGGACCTTTTCCTCCGAATCATCCGACTGGGCCCACTGGGCCGATTGTCCAGATTGGCTAGCTGATCTGCCACCGCGGCGCCCGGAGTTCCGGGCCTCGCGGTCGTCCTCGGAGCTGCGGTGTAAAGCTAGCTCCTCGCACTCAGCCATGCGTGAAAGCCAAGGGCGAACCATGGGCGCTCGCCTGTTATCAAAAGTCATGGTTGCCAGACGCTGGTTTCCACTTTGGTTTCCAGGGTTTTGCAGTGGTTTCTATGTATGCGTCCGGGCATCCCGTCTTTCGTAACTAAACCGGTTGCCACCGACCCGAACCTCACAGAGAAAGCTACAGCTGCGAACGCGCTGATTGACCCGAATGCGGCAACCAAGCCTATGCGTCCGGCCATCACGCCCTGCGTGATTAAACCGGTTGCCACTTATGCGGCAACAACTGATCGATTTCATTCGCCCGCTGCGTCGGCAGGCGTGTGAGTACATCTTTCAAGTAAGCATACGGATCATGCCCATTCAGCCGCGCAGACTGGATCAAACTCATGATCGCTGCCGCACGTTTTCCGCTGCGCAGCGACCCTGCGAAGAGCCAATTTTTACGTCCAAGAGCCCAAGGGCGGATCTGGTTCTCACACCAGTTGTTATCTATGGGTACGGCCCCGTCACCAAGGTAGCGCGACAGCGCTGCCCAGCGTTTCAGGCTGTAATCGAGTGCTCTGCTGATGGCCGAGCCTTCGGGCACGAGGTCACGCTGGGCGATCATCCAGGCATGCAGCATATTCATCACTGGGACGGCTTTTTCTTGCCGTATTCGGCGCCTTAAATCCGGCTCCAGGTCGCGGACTTCTCTTTCGATTTCGTACAACAACTGGATATAGCGCAGGGCTTGCTCGGCGAGCGTGCTTTTATTCGTAGCGTGCAGTTCGAAGAACTTGCGCCGTGCATGGGCCATGCACCCAATCTCGGTCACGCCGAGTTCAAAGCTGGCCTTGTAGCCGCCAAAATCGTCGCAGACCAGCTTGCCCCTCCAGTCTTGCAGGAAGTTGCGAGCATGCTCACCGGCACGGCTGGGACTGAAGTCATAAACCACCGCTGCCAAGTCCGAGAACTGGCTGGTGGCGTAGGCCCACACATAGGAACGGTGAGTTTTCTTTGTTCCCGGCATGAGCATCTGCACCGGTGTTTCATCGGCGTGGATGACTTGTTGCCCAAGCACTACGTCGCGCAGCGCGTCGACCAGAGGCTGCAACTGCACGCCCGTCACGCCAACCCATTGAGCCAATGTTGAACGTGGAATCGCCAAGCCTGCTCGACCGAAGATCGATTCCTGACGGTAAAGCGGCAGATGGTCAGCAAACTTGGCAATCATGACGTGTGCAAGTAGGCCCGCAGTCGGGATGCCCTTATCAATAACCTGCGCCGGAACCGGTGCCTGGATCAGCGTTTCGCAGTCATCGCAGACCCACTTGCCACGGACATGGCGTTCGACGGTGAACACGCCGGGCATGTAGTCCAGCTTCTCGCTAACGTCCTCACCGATGCGCTTGAGGGCGCAGCCGCATGGGCAGTGAGTGTTGTCCGGTTCGTGATGGATCAGTGTGCGTGGAAACTCAGCCGGTAATGCAGTGCGCTTGGGTTTCTGCTTTTTCTCGGTCGCCGCTGGCACTGTCTGCAAGGCCTGAAGCTCTGCTTCAATCGCTGCGATATCGGTATCGATCAGGTCATCGAGCAAACTGGCCTGCTCAGAATTCATCTGCTCGCTGCGCTTGGCAAACTTCAAACGCTTGAGCTGGGCGATCTCGTGGGTCAGCTTCTCGATCACCGTCTGATCGCGGTTGATCTTCTTGCCCATCGTCTCAACGGTTTTACCCATCGTCTCTACCGTCTTGCCCAGCGTGTCGACCTGGTGGTCGAGCGTTTCGACACGCTGCATCAACTGCGCCGCCAAGGCGCGCAGTTGTTCAGGGGGCAGGTGATCGAGATTGGGTAGCGAAGTCATGGGGCCGATTTTGCCAGAGCAGGCAATTCGCGACGATAGACCGATAGGCTAATGGCAGCCGTTAAAGCAGTGTGATCGAGCCTTCAGAACCTGCGCGTTGCCATGGCAGACCCAGCACCAATGCCTGAAGTTGCTCGGCATCCAGTTCCATCTCAGAACCATGGCGAATGCCAGGCCAGTGGAACTTGCCTTGGTTCAACCGGCGCGCCGCCAGCCATATTCCGAAGCCGTCATGCACCAGCACTTTCATGCGATTGGCGCGGCGGTTGGCGAACAGATAAGCGCAGTGCGGCTGCGCCGCACCGAACACTGCGATCACCTTGGCTAACGCCGTTTCGGTGCCTGCGCGCATGTCCATCGGTTCGGTGGCGAGCCAGATGGAGTCGATGCGAATCATCGCAAAAGGTCTCGAAGAAAAGTCGCACAGGCGGCAGCACTTTCAGTTGGCCAGTTCACTTTGATGGTGCCGCGCGGGTGCTGTATTTCAACGCAGATATTCGATGATGCTGGATGGGAGTTTGCCCCGGCCAGCGGCATGGCTAACGGAATAAATGCAGGTGGGAGCGCCGGGCTTTTCTGCGCTTGCAGCCGAATCCATTTGTGGACGAGGTTTGCGTTGAGGCTATGGCCGAGCGCGACGCTGGCAATCGAAGCGCCGGGCTGTGCACACTCTTGAATGACCTGGGCCTTGAAGGACTTGGAATAGGAACGGCGTGTTGGCTGCATGAAATACCCGCTTAAAAGGCTAGAACTGGTGCCCACTTAAATTTAAGTGCACACCATGTCTTGGCTTTGCGGGGCTGGGTAGATGACTTGGCCGGACGGTTACTGCCCGTCGGCATATCCGCGCTCATCATCCAACCATCTCGGTAATCGGAACGCCGTTTAGTCACCGGCAGATCCGCCACCCTGATGTATTTTTTATCCGGTCGCTTAACGTGAACGTATTCGCTGATCTCATAGATGGACAGGCCAAAAACGACGGTCCCTATGTGAACCACCGAAGGCCGTTGGGGTCGCCATAGGGCAGGGTGCACGTACCTCTTAGACTCTTGCTCTCGATGGTCTACGGAAGCGCGACCTATATGCGAGGTTGGATCGGACAGCGCAACCGCGAAGCCTTTTCCCATGAACGCCAAGTACAGCTGATTAGCAAAGTCGACGGCATGGCTTACTCCAGAGCGGCTTACTATCAGGTCTGCCATGGAGCGTTTCGATGGACGAAGGTAACCTTCATCTGTTTCGTGGGCTTTCTTAAAATGCTCCTCGATGTCTATCAATAGCGGATGCCGACGAGGAAGTAGTGCAAGGCGATCAGCCAGCTTACCGCGGCTCCTTACAGGGGCTTTTGGAAGAGATCGGGAGATTTGCTCAGGCGCTCCATTCCTGCTCCAGGCAACGAGCGCACCTGGTTGGGCCTCAGGGAGTGCCGGCGGCGTTTTACGCTTCCCTACACCCACTTGGGCCCAATATCCCACCGGAGGGCGGGGTATATTAAGGTTGGTAAAAATGCGTGCTAGGTAACTGGAGGAAACGCCATACCGCTCAGCTATTTTGGTCATGGGTGTAGACCAAGCCTGTTCGTAAAGAGACTCCCGAGTAATGGTGTCCTCCGACGAATCAGCAGTGGTGGCTAAGGAGTTTGGAATGTCTTCCATGCATGAGCTTCTTGAGGGTGATTGGCAAATTCAGTAGTGACCACATCAGCCTAGCTCAAGGCTTATGACGATGATGGGATTGAACCCCGCACGCATACCAACACCCACAGCGCCCCCGATGATGAATTTCCGGTATCGCCGGGGCAAGGAGCACCTTTTTAGAATAATCCATCATGTCTCCAAGGTGCAGAGTCATACACACCCATGGATCATTCTCCCGAAGTACATCGTTTCGGTCACGTGAGTGGATAAGACACGGGTTGGCCGTTTTCTGCTCTCATGGCAGGCAAGAATCGGCCAGAAGCAGTCATTCATGCTAGCGAGTAGGGTCGCATCTCACTACGATCAGGTAATCACACGGAAGGAGTGCTTGAATGGATTGCCTAGCGGCCAGCTTCCAACGCATATATATCAGTGCCTGACACCAGTACCGCTAGCCTCTGAAAAGACAGGTGTATTGGTCCGGCGGCTTTTCCTTCTTGTCGTAGCTGCAATGGTAAAGCGCTCAATGACTGTCCCTGGCCATCTCGATTTGGCTATGAACGCTTTCCGATGCAGCCCATAGCCCCGCGTTCGACGGCGAGGCTTGAAATGTACCAGGGCGGATTTTCCGTTAAAAGATCGCTACTTTTGTGTCATTCGTTCCTATGGGAGGGCGGCTGCAAGCTCGGAGCTTGAGGTGCTGCATAAGGCCTTAGCTCATTTAAAGCCGTGGACGGTTCCACAGGTTGCGAAAACGGATAAACAGAAATAAAGACCCCATAAACAAAACCCGCGACACCGACCAAAAAACCACCGAACGTATAAAAACGTTGTCTACGATTTTTCGTATTGTGAAATTCGAGTAATTCTCTGAAATGATCTGTAACCGAATGCAGCGCATCCGTACTTGATCCCAAATCCTTACGTAGACGCTCAAGTGATGAACGAGTGTTACTTGGCAAACCTTCAAAAGGTTCCTCTGCCTCATAATCAGCAATGTACTCATCGAGCAGCTTACTGTGAAGTTTCAACGCGCTTCCATTGTCCCGACCCACGACCACTTCATTTCGCAAAACCCTGACTATTCTGATTGCATTTTTTTTTGGAATACCGTGGATCGCTGCAATAGCGCAGACCCCTTGCCAAGAGGGTTGACTGTGCTTAATCGCCTTTAGAAGGTCTTTGTGGAAACGTCGCTCTCGTATTGTCAGGTCTATGGCGTCACCGACGGTGTTGACTACCCAAAATCCACCAATTGCTAATACGCCTCCGACAGCCAGAAGCGAAGCCCATTCCGTAATATTCAACTCTTTCTACACTCCATGAACGTTTTAGTGCTTCCTACCTGAGCCGAGTTTTCCGCTAAGGTTGCAAGCTTGCACTTAAAACCAGTTTGTAATTACAGCTGGATTTCTTGTCATCTGCATATCCGCAGTCACCAAAAGGAATGGTCTTGGATTCTCCTTGAGCCAATTCAACCTTCTCGTTAAGCATTCCTCCAGCCACCGACTTCGATGGAGCACCCGCACTCCAATTTGCCACGATGGATACCGTCACACGGTTTTCGGTGGACAACTCTGGAGTTAATGCGAGCCGTACAGTGTTGATCCCATCAACAACATTAGAGTCTTGGTCCTTCACCGGTAATGTGCCGCCGAGCACGATTGGGGTGGCAAAAGTAGTGATTACCTCATTGCCTTTGAACACCGTACCGGAGAGAAAAACGTTGCTTGGCGAAGCCGCAAACACCGGCGCTGTCATCAGCATGGCGAACGCGGAGGTGGCGATAATGGTACGAGCTTTCATGCTTTCATTTTCCTTCATGTCCACCGGCCTTCCCGGTGCCTCTTACGGGCTTAGCCCCAATCAAGGGGCTGTAGTGTTCCTTGACGGGAAGTTTCCTCAACCTTCGGACTGCTTGGCAGTCGGACGCCCAGACCATACTTTGTAGATGAAGAAAACCGCAGCAAGGATCGCGCAGCCTACGGCCATGCTATCTGGTCGGAACTCCCTTCTTAGCGAGTCAGCGACATTATACGAACCTACTCCGACCAGAAAAATGATCACCAAGGGCAGAAATGACTTCCATTTAGACATGCGTTTATCCTTCGTTTGCTGACGCAAAAGTGGGGGGCCCTTTACGTCTTCGGCCCAGTTTCTAGGCCGGGGCTTGGATGTACCTGGTACGTTTTTCCGCTGTACATAGAGCTGGTGGTGGCCAAGGTGACTTGTCGCCCTTGTTAACAGCAGCCACCAAGCTATAAGCGCGGTAGCCGATTTTTCTTTTACTTTGGAGCTGTTGCACGAAAACGGGCAGTTTCGGCCCGAACGCAGCCCGCTCTTGAAGCCACGCGGCGCTATTCGTATTGTTCGCGAATTTCCTTCTCGATAAAAGCACGAACCCCACCAACAATTTTTTTACCGAGACGTCGCTCAACTTTTTCGATGAACTCATCAATGAAATTATCTTCTTCAGAAAAAGTTAGATCTCGGAACAAGCTTCTCATTTCATGGTGCGAAGACTTCAGGCTAGACACAATCTCGCTCCCCGCCCGCCAGCTTCTTCCTTAGTCGCAAACTCCAACCCTTTAGCAATAATAATTTCCTACTTATTCGGCCTTGTTGCCCGTCGTGTTGTTCGCTGCACCTTTCATCCAAGCGAAGATATCGAAGTGTTCGTCATCCTCTCCGGCAGTGATTTTTGGGCTTCCGACATCGCCTTCCAGATCCGTGTTCGCGGTGATCAGGACCGTTTCCTCATCGACCGGCGTAGCCCCTCGCAATAACAAACGATCATAAAAAGATGGGACCATATCGACGACCAGCAGCAGGTAATCGTTAGCGGCTGCAACTCGGTACAACGCCCCGATTAACCTCTTCCCGAGACGCTGATGTGTCATGGTCTCCGGCATCAAAATATTCGGGATTTGCATCTGTCTGGCGTCGTGAAGGAAATGGAGCCTGAGAACGAGGGTTTTCCCTTCCCTCTCCGCATCCTGTTGGCAACGCACTTCGATTAGCGACTTACCTTCATTCGGCTTATGCTTCAGTTCGATTTTGGCATTTGTCAGATTGTCCAACCCAGGCCCGAGCATTTCGCATATGACCGAGTAGGCGATATCAGTGACCGCTCGCGCAGCGTTTGTCAGTTCCACATTTTTTCCTGCTCGATCCTGGGAACGAAAATCGTCCCTCTTCTACGGGCTTAGCCCCGACTGGCGGGGCTGTGGTGCTACGGGAATTTCCGTCAACTATCAGCCTTCATTAATTGGATACAGCCGCAGGCAGCAATCCCGAAAATCGCCAGAAAAGCCATAGAGTTCTTCCTCTGTCAAAGCTCCTGCAATATGGAGCCCCATCAGCAAACGCCACATTTGCGACACAGGCGCGGCTTGCGCTTGCATTGCGGGGTCTAATAGCAACTTGCCGATTTCTACCAGAGCCCCATCCAACATGATCGCGTTAGGAGCTGAAACTGGACGGACAGTAGCAGTGATGTCGATAAGGAGCTGCTCGACTATTGCAGCGACTTCATTTCTGACGACAGATGTCATGAGGAGGTATTCCTTCACTTTCCCGGACGCGAAAATTAGCGTCCTTCTACTGATCCAACCCCGCGTTTGACGGCGAGGTTTATGGTGTATGGACGGGAATTCCCGTTAACCGATCAGTGTGTATTTGTTGCAAAACGCTATCGTGAAATCGTTCAGGGCATTCAAATCAACACCCGGCATCAGTACTGCGTTTGAGGACATGACCAGGAGGTGCTTATCCATACGAGCATCTTCAATTTGCATGCCCTCCAGATAGCACGGATGCTCCCTCAGTTCCTTGTTTGCCAGGTCGATCAGCGCGGTTTTAAGCATGGCGGTTTTCATCTGTGCTGCTCCTTTGTATTGATTTGGGAAGACGATAAAGCGGCGGATCCTTTCCGTTAACTGGTGAGGGTGCTGACCGGGCTGAGTGCCTGGGCCAGTGTCATGACCTTTGCCCCTGCAAATTCTGTCGGAACCTGGGACACAAGAGCCATTAGCAGAACTTGCGCTTTAGATTCAGCGAGAAAGTTAAGCGGACCTTTCTCGCCTGCCTTGGTTTTGCCGGGTGCATCTGGCCGATACCAGTCGATACGGATCTTCTCAGGGGCAATTGCGAAACTCTGTAGCAGTTGCCCATGGGTGTTTTGAATGACCCATTTTTCAGCGTTGTTCATCGTGATTTTCCTATGACTGAGACGGATATAGTTGACGGCAACGCGTGCTACTAGCCGGTCATTCTTGTTTCTTGTCACTCGCTGAATCCCGAACACGCCGAGCATCCGCCTCTATCTCTTTTTGGGTGGCGCCATACCGACCGGTGAACGGGTTTTGGGTAAGCCCCAAAAAATCGTGTACACGCTGCGCCATGCCACTCCGGTCGATGTAGAACGCCCAGAGCCCGTTGAATGACATCCCTATGATGATAAAAACCAAGGACAACAGCCGTGTAGGCCCACTTTCACCAAACACAAACGGCACAAGGCCGGCAAAAAGCATCCCCGCTCCGACTGGCCAGAGCAGAAATGCTGCATACAGACTTCGCCGCACCTTCATGACTGAACTTCCTGGATCAGATGGTCGGGATAGTTGAGGTGGAATTTCCAACGTCATAGACCACGACACTTGACTGCCCTAAAGCCTGATGGATGCGGGGCGTCTCCACCTCACCTCCATACCAATCAAGATCGACGATCACAGGAACAATTCCGGCTATCGAGGCCTTGAGGCGCTGCGCTTCACAGGTCCAGGTAGTAAATGGATTGGTATCTCCCTGCAAGGTGAAAATCTCGACCGCGACATCCAGATCGCTGCTTGGCTTATGCGCGCCACGAACTCGACTGCCGAAGAGATACGCCTTTCGAATTAGCGGCTCCGAGCTGGCCCATTTCGCGACGGTAGCAGCCATAGTCTCAATGTTCATGATCCTTTTCCTATACCGATCTGCGTTTGCCGGTGCCCTTGCAAGCCTCACAGTCGCTCCGGGGGTACGCGGCAGTTCGCAGGGTCAAAACGGCTACTGCGTTCATGATCTCGCCTGAGCTTTTCGTTGACGCTTACGCTCGGCCTTTTCCAGGCGAGCTATGTCGCTCATAGTCATTGGGACAGCCGAGACGTGGCGCTGCATATCAGCCGTGGTATGTGAGTGCTTTTCAACAAATGGGCTCACCATTATCCATTCGTTAATAATGGCTATATGGCCATAGCTTTTGATGTATTCGTGCCACTGCATGAAGAAATTATTTTGAGTACCAGGGAACTTGGCCTGATACGCGGTCTCGCAAGCTATTGCGACGTCGCGTAATGCATCCCCGCGCTTAGCAGTGGCTGGTAGCTTTACATCTAGATCCAAGACGTCGCCTGCTAGGGCCTGCATGGTGGTCAGCTTGAGCAGGATCTGAAAGAACCGCTCAGAGAATGAAGGATGGATTCCTGCGCCGTCGTTCGTATTCGGAAACGTTCTAATGATCCAGAACAGCGCATGAGTGACATAGCGACGAATATCGATGTCCTCCATGCCTGGGAGCCATTGCTGAACTGCGCGGTATACAGCTGCCGCAGCGCATAGGTCGGCATCATGCTCGAAGGCGCGTAGCACATGGTCCTGGGATCCAAGTTCGATTTGGACCTCATTATGTGCGCGGAACAAATGAGTGTATTCGTGCGCCAACACCCATGTGAGGCCTATCTGAGGAAATAGATCTGGCAAACCGTCCTGACGGTCCTCATCCCCTTCTATGACATTCGATGATGCTAAGGCCGTATCGAGGCAGTGATCAATAATGCCCTGGCTGACCACAATAAGGCCAAGCGGATTGGCCTCAGCCTTGATTTGAACTGTTGTGAGCACAAAAATCTCTGGAACCGGTAAGTACACAGAAAACCTTACGCGCATGCGTTCCAATGCTGAACGTGCTTGATCAAATACAGAGGCTATAGCTGCGCGCCGCAAAGGGTCGGTGACGCTATCGAGATACTCGCTTACAGGTATCGTCCGGGCGTCGTTAATCTCCATGAAGTTTTCCATCAGGTTTTTCCTGCTCGTTCATGAGGGCCTAAAGTGCCCTGTTCCTCCTGACAACGCCCGCACGGCGGCGGGCTTGTTGGTGGAGCGACATTTCCTATAATTCAGACCGCGCCCAGCGCAGTCTGCTGATCGCTTTGAATTGACTGATACCGACTGAGCCACGTTCGTTTCGAGCCTTTGACCCAGGCCTTGTCAGTAACGCCTCAACCGCAGATCGATCCGCTTCAAAAATCTGGAAAGCGTTGTAATCCGCATCGAGAAGAACCAGTAAAACTGTATCGAAGGGTTGCCTTAAATCGATTGATCCCACTCGACCGCTTCGCATTCGTGGGCTGGTGAAATACCGCCCCTTGATTTGAATTCTGACTTTCAGCCCATCTCTCACTTCTGTCGCGTCGTACCCAGCTTGCCTAGCCAGTTCCAACTCGACGTTGAGGTGCCGAGCTGCCTCGTACTCTGCGATTTCCCCAGTCACACCCAGCGGTTTGCGAGTGAGTTGGTAATAACGGCGAGCCAAAACCTTGGTGTCTCGAAGGATCTGGTACACCTCATCGGCGTCCTCCATGCGGATTTCCTTTAATCGGACGCTAATCCCATGTGCATGACATACCACGCACCGATGTCCATACAACCTTCCCCAACATAACGACCGCCAAGACGACGAAGAAAACCCTGCTTAGCTTCCTCCGTGGACAGCCTCAACCAAGGGCTATCGTCGCCATACGAGACCAAGAGCTGTCCATTTGGTGCACGCTCGGCTTTGTATTGAGCGAACTCTGTTTCACCGTCAACGGCTTCATGGAGGGCGTATACGTCCTCTACGTCCGTCTGCACAGCGCCATCGAGCCATTCGTCAAAATCGGTCAGTGTGAGCCTAGCCATTGTTGATTTCCTCAAGTTCTCGGGGGCAAAAACCTCACCCCTGGACGGACATTTCAATATCAATGCTGACTAGCGGAAAGAGTTACCGATATCACTATGCCAGTGCAAGCTCGAAAGCACGACGGATAACCTCGATGTCAACAGTTAGATACGGCTTGCTGTGATCGAGGCAGGCATGACCGAGGATGGTCTGTACCGTCTCCACGTCGCCGGTCGCAGCCAGCACCTTTGCCGCCAGAGATCGCCTGCCACTGTGTGACGAACCCTGCTTGATACCGGCCTGCCGGTAGAGCCGACTGATCGTCTGCTGGAGCGAATCACAGGCACGGTAAACCTCCGGACCGCTGTCCAATTGGCGATGTTTAAACGCAAGTTCAAACGCTTGGCCCTTGTGTGTGGTAACCAGCTTTGAACTTGGGCGCAGGCCCCGATATTCATCAGCGCCGGACAGGCCCCACCGGCGTTGCAAGCGAACCGCGATCCAGCCGTCCAAGGCGGCAAGGCATCGAGCATGTGTCAGGTATACATTGCGGGGTCGGCAGCCCTTGGTGATGTCTGCTCGTAGATACACCTCGGACTTAATAGCTCCGCTGGGGTACAGCACGTCTGCGACCTTCAGCAAGGCCAGTTCGGTGACGCGAATCCCAGTGGTGTGTGTGAGCCATAAAAGCATCACGTCGCGCTCTGGCAGACGGCCAGTAACAGATGCAACGCGGATCAAGTGTTTGAATTGCCCTGGACGAAGGGATGCTGCGCGGCGGATGGGTGTAGTCATAGGGTTCTCTGTCAGGATTGATGACGAATCGCGGACGATCCTGAGAGAGTTTGCAACGGGCCTCCTGAATAGCTTACAGACCCGCGTGCCGTGGTGTTCACGGAAAATGAGAGAGGGGGCATATGGGGATATACGGTATTGGCAATAAGCCAGAATTGCTTTTAGGTATGCAGTCGCATGCTGCAAGCATTCACTATCGGGCGAAACCAGAACCGAGTCGAATGTCTGCTTCTGCCTGAAGAAATGTGGTGGGCTGGACGTCGCTTCTGGCCGTTTTCTGCCTCATGCGATGGGCCGCTTTGGGTCGTTTACTGCCCTTGGCGACAGGCAACAACCGGCCAGAAGCGGACTGCCACGGGCTCCGACGGATAGCTGCTCGCCTTGCGGATAGGTTGTGCTTAATACCAATCTGCACATGCATACGGGTTGCTCACGGTGTGCTCTCGGCGACCTGGAGCACAGTGCTTGTTCTCTAATGTGCTTCAGCTTCGTCTTCACCCTCATCATAATAGTCAACCAAGCTTCCCGTCACTTCACCAACCTCAAACTCGCCCAAAGCTCTGGTGCCGAGCAACAAGGTATTTTTAATTTCGACGCTAAACTCAATATCACGACCGGGTACATCGTGTTCCTTTCGATGATCGCCGCTTGCTGAACCGGAAAAAAGAGCCTTTAAGCCATTATCAAACGTAATAGAGTCTAAATCGCCAATCTCGACTTCATCGTATATAGTATCTGATTCTGTGATGGGGCCTGATAGCTCCTCACCTTGCAGTAAGTCATACTTGTGCTTTTCGCAGATGTCTCTGCACACTTCTTCTACTTGATCCTTGGTGATCAATTTATATTCTAAGTTTTCGAAGGCTGAAATGACATGGTCGAATAGCAGGTCGGACCCTAAGTCCTCGTTGTCTGACCCTTCAGCTTGTACAATATTGTCAAGGCTTGAGGCAAGATCTGTAGGGTCATAGTAAATATATATAACTTGTGATAGTTTTTCGTTATTGAAATTTTCATCGAGTATCAACGACTGGAAGTCTTTATAGCCAAATATCGTTGCTACGACCTCACCTAGTCCGGCCAGGGATAGCTGAATACCGTCTGCTTTCAGGCTTTCTTCGATAGCGAGCATGAAGCTATACGACGAGGGAAAACGATTTGATGCCTGTGCCGACTTTAATCTAGCATTTGCCACAGTAAATCGTTGTCTTTCGATTGTGGCATTCTGCTGTTTTTTTTCTTCTTCTAATTGAGCTTGATTCGCTCGGCTTTTAGCTTCTGTCGCTGCGGCTATCGCCGCTTCCGATACAGCTGCTGCCGCTTCGGCTTTTTCTTTGAATTTTGCACTTCTTAGCTTTAACTGTTCAGTTATTTCTTTTCGGCGATCAATATCTAATTGGACGTTCTGCTCCAGAAATTTCTTGTCTGGATCCGCAAGCAGCTTCTGTCTATTCAAGGCTTCTTGTTGCTTAGTCTTGCTCAATTCAATTGATATTGCTTGCTGGTGTAGTCGATCATTTGCAAATTTCTGTATCGATTTCAGCAATAATGAAACCCAAGGGAAAGCGAACAAAAAGAGAGTCGTCATTAATAAAGGGATGACAATTATTGTATTGAACGCTACTACGTCGGTTTCTTTTATGTATTTACTGAGCGCGTTAATCCTTTCTGTAGTGGTCCCGTCGCCCCATATTAGTATTGCCAAGTGACTCCAATTACAGACAATCCATGACCCTATGAACGCGCCAATGAAAGGATCATCGACCTTTGTTTTCGTGTTTCCGGAGATTGACTGCAATATATCGTCAAGGAATTTCATTCCGTATGACCTGCTTTCCTATGTTCAAAATGAGGTATGACTTGCCCTCAAGGCGCTGACGAGTATGGCGATATTGGGGACCTATCGATACCATCTGATGGCTGCAAGGCTTCACAAATTCCATAACGGTCGAGTCCGCACCGGTCATGAGTCGCCCGCCCACCTTGACTCTCCTCGTTAATGAGGGAGTAGTAACCGTCGAGGATGCCGACGCAGCGGTTAAATTTTGGGCCAGGCGTTCGATGGTGCGTGATGATCACTGCATGCTTACCATCACCACTAGTTGGTTCGCCTACGAGAGGACGACAAGGTGAAGGCACAGATGCACCCGCGCCGCGCCCCTAGCGAGGTGCCTCTCCCTCAGTTCACAAGCGGAGTGATTCGTACCGCCTTGGACGTACGTTCTTGAGCGTTTTACAAAGCTCTCGGCCGATATGTGTCTATCTGATAACTTTGTACGCTATGGCCAAATTACCTAGAAAACTAAAAGATCAAACAGCTCGCTTTGGTATCGGAGAGTGGTATGGGTACAACCTGACCCAGCTATCGAGTACAGAAAGACAGCTCCTCGCGGCTGAAACACTGAAACCGAAGAAAGCTAGAGCCAAGCAGCTGTGCCCATTTCAAGCGCGCAAGCAAGATGCTCTTTGCTCAAAAGATGGAGGCGTCTGCTCATTACGTCTCTACTCATATGCAGCGCATCCAGGAACTGGGCGGGCCATGGGTGTCCCTGTTGAGGGTAAACAGGGCGATCTTAGGGCTACGTGCCCAAATCGCTTCCATGAAGACCTAGAAATTTTTAAGTGGGTAGGTGAAACCATCCTCGGGGACTCTGACCCGAAACTTGTTGCTGAGGTAGGTTTTTTAGAGGCCGGCGCGACAACCGACAATGAAGGCGGTGAAGACGTTGGCCGAATTGATATGGTTCTTGTTAGCACGAAGACACCGCCAGGAGCGCCTATGGAGTGGGCGGCGCTGGAAATTCAAGCGGTATATTTCTCTGGTGACGCAATGCGAGGCGAGTTCGAGGCTTTTAGCGACAGTGCGGTAGATTGGGTAGTATTTCCAGCAGGGCGTCGTCGCCCAGATTACCGAAGTAGCGGGCCGAAACGTCTCATGCCTCAGCTCCAAATCAAAGTTCCAACGCTTCGGCGGTGGGGGAAGAAGATGGCCGTCGTTGTAGATCGCGCCTTCTTTGACTCTATCGGTGAAATGGACAACGTAAAAGACATCTCGAATGCTGATATCGCATGGTTTGTCGTGCGATTCGAGGAAGTCGAAGGCCAAAACCGTACACGAATTGTGCCTGACGAAGTCCGATACACGACCCTTGAGCGCTCAGTAGAAGGTTTAACAGGTGGGAAGGCGGTGCCCCTTTCGACTTTTGAAGGTCGGATCAGTGATAAGTTTGTCTGGCCTGTGCCAATAGAGCAGGTCAGTGGATCTGACCTGCTTGCGTTTGGTGATTTCGAAGCACCTTTACCTGAGTCGGATTAAGACCGTCAGGCGCAGATTTCTTCTTGCGCCTGTACTACTTCAATAACCATGTCTTTTTGGTCAGCCAGGTGATTTACCAGTTGATCAGCAATGGCTTTTGCCATCAACACCGGTACTGCATTTCCGACCTGCTCGTACTGTGATACGCGAGAACCTACAAAACGATAGGTGTCAGGAAAAGACTGGAAACGTGCTGCTTCGCGCACTGTCAGAGTTCGGTCTTGATCTGGCAGAAAAACTGTTCCCCAGTGTGGGTCGCACTTGGTCAACATGGTCCCAGACAAACCATCTTTATGGAGTCGACCATAACGTTTTGTATGATCAGACTTGCGGGCGCGCTGCATACCTTTAGGCAGAAGATCGTGGGGGATATCACGCCATGATCCACCGGGCTTTACATGCTTCATACGCTCAGCATTCTGCTTAGAAAGCTTGGCGGCAATGTGGTTAAAAGTTTCTTGCGCACCATTACGCATTGTTTGAGCGTAGGCGCTGTGAGCGGCTGCCTGATATTGGACAATTTCAGCCCCTTCCCCCATCTCTAAGCGTGGGAGATCGCCAATGGCTTCGTTAACGCTCACCCATGGGTTAAGGCGGGAACGGTCACTCTCAGATAGCTGGAATGTCATCGTGCTACCGCCACGGAAATTGGCGCGGCCAACTGCGTAATGTGTAGGTTCAGGATGCTGAACTTCTGTGAAGCGGGAGCCGAGAAGAATTAGCCGCCAGCGTTCTTGCGGAACGCCGTAATGAGCTGCGAACAGAATCTTGGCCGTTACGTGGTATCCAAGATTGGTAAAAATATCGATGATCTGACGGAACACTTTTCCGTCATCTAGAGATAGCAAGCCAGGAACGTTCTCGAATACGAAAGCCTTGGGCAGGAACTCTTCTAGGAAACGCTCATAGTGCCTGAACAAAGCATTCCGGGGATCACTGAGAAAACGCTCTGGGGCGTTAATCGAGAAACCTTGGCAGGGTGGGCCTCCGACTAGAACGTCTAGCTCACCAGGCTCCAGGCCGAGAAGATTTCTAACCTCTCTTGGATCCACCTCTTCGATAGTCCGGCAGTCTGCAATGGCTTCTGGATGATTGAGCTTAAACGTCTCGATGGCCTCTGGCATCACATCGTTGCCATAGAGGCTGACATAACCAGCTTGTCTAAAGCCCTCGGTGATTCCACCTGCACCACAAAACAAATCGATTGTGCGCAGCGGCTTTTTTTTCTTCCGCGATCCACGAGCTTTTTTGGGCACAGGAGTGTCGATGGAGCTGCCGCCTGTACCTACGTAGATTTCGCTGTTTGCTTCGATTGTCATACCATACTCATTAGCCATTGCTTCTACTCCTTTCAGTAGACATTGGTCAGGTGTGGCCAGGGTCGCAATCCCTGGTCGCACCGTTATCTTCTGTTCAGCTCAGCGGCGTGGCGCTGCTGGCCACAACCTATCAAACCTTGTTGGTTTAGCTGCCGTGTATTGCACGGTGTGCTGGATGTTCTTGTGCCCTAAATAGTCCTGGATTAACCGTGTATCTGCACCTTGGTTGGCCAGTTCGTACCCGCAAGCGTGGCGCAGCATGTGCGGATGGGTAGCCAGAGGTAAATGAGCCTTCTCGCCATATCGACGAATGGCATCCCAAGCGGTACGCCGATTCAAAGGATTCAGTCTCTCTGAAATGAAAAAAGCATCATTTTCAGGTTTCATTTGAGCCCTAACCCGAAGCCAGGCTTTTATATACTTCAGTTCATCTGTACGTAGCGGATGCGTTGTAGAAAGGCCTTTTTTCAAGCGAAAAACGTGTAGAACACGAGTCTCAAGGTCAACTTGCGCCAATGTCATGCCACAGGCTTCAGAGACGCGTAGGCCATGACGGAACATGAGCAGCAGTAGACAGCGATCACGCATTTCGTGGCGACTCTCTTTGGTCGCCGCAATCAATCGATCGACTTCGATCTGCGTCAGGTGTTTTCGGGGCTCGATCATTTTGTCCAATCTTCGATGCAAAACAAACGGCGCAATCCCGCGCCGTACCGCAAAAGGATAACACCACATTGGACAAAATGAATCTTTTTGTCCTTAGTTGTCCAAGCTATTTCTACCGCCCTCGGCGCGTTTTGACTCCCGCGACTCGTGGCGTCACCAGTGATACTTCTATGGGCTCCACTGCGCTAGGATTAATTAAGTTGGAATAGATGATTTAACTGTTTTTTTATACAGTATAATTCAAGTTTTTGCTATTGCCATCTGCTGCTTCAAAAATTAACGGGAGCAATGATTCAGAGATTCAGAGGGAGCTTTACGCAGTTAGCTGCCTGTTGCGAAGGGCCGGAATCGTACAGATATGGCGCAGCATGTGGTGTTCATTGGTGGTCCGGAGCTGGTAGTAGCGCGCCGTATTGGCGACAGGCGCTACCTTGAATTGAAGACTGGTCTCGGCGGACGGAGGGGCTGCTGTCGATGTTAGCCGAGCTGGAACATTCCGGATGTGGTCAGCGCTCAAGCTGCCTGATTAAAGTACCAACTCCACCGTCACCAGCAGGGCATCACGCCCCGGCGATGGGAACCGCAGCCGTACCTGCGTCATGACTCGATCAGCGTTGGGGTGACGTCTCAGGTCGACGCGTAAAAAGCACCAATGGCTTCGGCAGATCATCAAATGTAGCGCTATTGCGTAGTGCTCCAGGCTTGCGTTCGATAAGAGGGATGTAGTGCTGCCGGTCGCAGCTGACCTAGTCTCGATCATTGAGTCGTTTGTGACTGGCAATCATCGTTTCATCGGCAATGACCACCACCGAAGAGGGATACAGGCGGCTGCTGACCCACTGGCCGACCTGCTCGCAAGGCACCGAGTGACGATTTCGGCCCACACTGATCAAGCAGGTGTTGGAGGCCCTCACCGTGCATTCGACCTAACCATCAAAGGCGGTCAGCATTGACATCATTTCAGCTCGTTCAAGCTCCAGAGCCGCCAACGTTAGCCCGTTGTACTGCGGGTGCACCAGGTCGCTCCGAAGAGCACGGCGGTGTTGGCCTACGCAGGTATTCAGTTCCTCGAAGATGTGGAACATGCAGTTTTGAGCATCGAGCGCAAATGCGCCGTCGGCTGTCGTGGAGGTTCTTTACAACGATGCCTTTTCCTAATCCGAGGGCGCGTTGCAAAAGTCCGGGTCGAACAGGTAGTGGGCTCACATCACGGCAAACCGGGTATGACCGTGCGCCACTGGCACCTGTTGCCCCTTATCGACAGCGGTCTTCATGTTGTCGTAGATACCGCGACGCGGCACCCCACCTAACGCACAAACTGAGCGGGTTTGGGCATCGACCAGCATCTCGTGGCCTTGGCTGGGATATGCAACTGGTGAAACTCATCCATCTCTGGTTGATAACTTGTTTAGAAAAAACACTGAGATGTCTCATTCATCGGTCGTTACTATTGGGGGTGGGAGAAACGGAAAATTTTTGGATAGTTCTAAGAGGCCGTCAACGATATGCCTTGGACCTCCACGTGCTTGTAATTCTGCCGAATAATTTATAATTGCTCGCTTTGCTGCATCAACCTCTTTAAATTTATTTAGAGCATCTAGCGTCTCTTTTAATTTTAAGTGCTCTGCGTATGCTAGTTTTATATATGGTTCTATAGATTTTGGAGATTTATGCCCCGTAAAATCTAAAACCTGGACCTTGAAAAACTCTAGATCTAAAAGTTTGTTGCGGAAGTCGGATTCGTTTGCAAATTTGAAACTTTCAATTAAAGCGATCAAGTGCTTGGTGACGTAGCGGTGTCTAAACATGTGTGGATGAGCACGACCTAGAACTCCTGCTAGGTTTCGTAGATAATGTATCTCTTGAGTTATGGTGTTAGGTCTTACAGGTTGACCAGTCCGTTCACTTACAAAAACATAGTCATGACTAGTTTTTTTAATAGAAAGCAAAGGCTCCACATTCATCTCAATAAAATCTTTAAGAAAGCGAAGGTCACTGTGCGAAATACGAATCCTCCGCGTCACATAGGTATTACCGCCTTTCTTCAAATTGCGCATTTCAAGCACCGGTTGCGTCATTGCTAGCGCTTTATAAACTGCGCTACGCTGTAATTCCGCTACCTCTGAACGCCGTCCACCGGTAACTTCTAATACCAGTAACATAGCTAGCCTGCGTTTCATAAGGAAAAAATTGGTGTCGCCGTTCGCTGCTGCTGTCCTCAGTTTATCTATCGCAATAGCAGAAATTGAATCCCTAGTTGTCGTCTCACTCTCAATCGGCATCTCAGAATGATCCCAGTACCACCTAGGCGCTGCATCATGTGAATGGTGGACCTGTTTTGATAGTTCAATTTTCTTTTTGAACCCCTTGATGTCTCCATCAATTGCAACATAGTCTGATCGATGCCGGGATCTACCTACGAAGTCAAGAAACTCTAGAGTTCTGCGCAGAATAGAAACAGAAGTCTTAGTTGTTATAATTTTCCCGTTAGGGCGGGGGGCGCTTTGTAGTTTTATAAATTCTATAAAATCTGAATCTACTAGTTGGTCTAGGTTTCGGTTCTTGTCGAAGCAAAACCTTATAATGTGTGACAGTTGCGTGGCGTATTGTTTAAGAGTGCCTCCGTCAGAGTGCGTCGATGCACGATTAAAAAATTTAGAAATTAAGTATTGGTTTGCATCGTAACACCAAACGCCGTTGGGCCAGCGCATTGAAACCAAATTTGGGGCGTTTACCATTTGAGGCTTTTTGTCGAAGCTGAGAGAATGAAATAGCTGAAATTCAGCGGAAGTCAGGAAATATAACTTTGCCATTTTTATCAATTCCTAATTCTATGTTTTTCAGAGGGGAGAGCATTTGATAAATTTCATGATGATGCTCTCTGCAAAGATCAATTAAGTCAGCGCGGCCAGACTCGGTTATGAGTTTCCAGCTTTTATTCAGTGATAGGGTTAGCGCGTAGCTTAAAACGATGAGGTCTTCACGTTGCGTTTCACTTAAATTCTCGACTTCTTTAAGCCTAACTTCGAGGCCACTTTTCGACTGCTTGCGTGGTCGTTTTTGATTAGGCGTTGTATTGACTTTTTTTTGCGCTGCCTTTCGCAATTTATCGAGGTAGCTGTAACCTCCTTTGAGGTAGAGATCTGCTGAGCGTTTGAGGCTGTTTATAGTAGTTTGAATAATTTCAAATTCAGGATTAACGTAGCTCGAAAGCGATTTTTGGCTTGTCAAATAAATGCTTGGTTCTGCTCCTCCCCAATGTATGTAGTTTCCTTCGATTGTATCGAGAAGTAATTGTTTAAGTTTTAAAGTCGATGTCTTCTTAATTCTCTCGCTCTCAAGCATGTTTCACCGCCGTAATGATCGTAAAGCTTTCATTGTTACTTGACATGCTAAAAACGGGGTTAGTTGTTATCTGGTTTCTGGAAATTAAGTAGTTTAAGTATGGTCGCAATTCAGCCTCTTGAATCACCCTGATATTGGACGTGCCAAATTTTTTCTCTATAAGTCTAGCGAGAGGAAGGTATGTTAGGTCTCCGCGTCGTGTAATCTCGGCAAGTACTTCGGCTTTTACGCTATTAATAGTGTCCCCTGATACTGTATCCGTGATGTAGTGAAACAAATGGCGGTAGTTGCTATGGCCTAGGAACTGTCGAAGAGCTTCCATGTCGCCAAAACCTCCCCAAAAAAACATCTGCGTAAAGAACCGCCTGAATTGATGTTCTCGGAAAAGGTAGATTTGTCCTTCGTTGTTCGTGTAATTGAATTTAAGGCAAAGCTTGTCTAGTGCATCATTATAAACAACGCTGCCAAAATATTTTTTTATCCCCAGTGTTTTAGTGTATGGAGGGGATAGTAATGACCTGTTATTACAACAAAATCCTAACGTCTCAATGTCGGAATGAAATTTTATCAGCTTTGCGAAAATGTCTACGCATATCTTTGGGATTGGGCAGGGAAGAGGTTGTCTTATATCACCCTCTCCAGACTTACCGTTCTGAAAAATAATCTGCCCTGACAAAATATCTATATCTTTGCGAGTTATTCTTATTAATTCTTCTTGTCGTCTTGCTGTAAGCGCCCCAAGAATTAGTTCGAACGATCCATAGAGAATCTTTATATGCCAATATAGCTCGCTTTTTTCCTGCGCATTCTGGGCTTCTCGGCACTCCCAATTAGGTGTCTTCCAGCGTGTAATTCCTAATTCGGATAGAGATGCTGGTATGCAGGTTGGCAATCGCTGCTGGCAAGTCAAATCTATCGGCGTTAAATCGCCGCATTCTTGGTAATATTCCAAACAGGCTTCAAATAGGCCGTCGGCGTACCTTGAGACATAACTGATCGCTTCCTTTAGGGCACTTATTACGAGAGGGTACGGAATGCTAGAGAAATTCCCTGTAATTGTTGATTCATCCGAGATGAGTTGTGCTCTATCAGTTTCAAACGTTTCAATTGGCGTAGGTAAATCAAAGCGACCTAGTTCGAGAATATCCTTAAAGCAGGAAAGGTGCCTGGAGATAGTCTGTGTTGAGGGCGTGTTGCGGCTTGTTCTCGTTGGTACTCTATTTATAGACTTCTTTTTTTTGAGCGGTTGTATGTCAATTTCTGGCGGGCAAGAAAATTTCGAACCTTTGAATAGGCAGTTCAGAAATATTGACCGCGACAGCTCTCTTGCCGAATAGTTTGGGAAGGATCTTTTTGTACTTGAAAGTTGTCGACGCTCATGGTGGAAAAAAATACGAGCCGATCTAGCTTGGCTTTTGGTGAGATCGCAAATATACGATGTTAGATCGAGGTCGGACTGTTCTACGCAATCAGGATATAGGCCGCCATTATCCAACTCTTTAGTATTTTCCTCAATTTTGCATTTCACTAATGTCGAGAAACGCTCGGTCCAATTGTAGTAAATGTCATCATCTGAATTGTAGTTGTTAACTCTATATACGAGCATGCTATAGAAGCTTTCTGAAATTGCTGCAAACCCATCTCTACGAAGGCGCGAAATAGGTATGTGTTGAAGAATAAAGTCAGCCTGTTTTAAGACTAGAGTTAATCTGCGCGTTCTCACTTTGGTTTTATAGGGAATATTCGTAGCACTATCCGCGCCTTGCATCAGAAGCCATGTTTTAATGCTGCTCAAAATTTTTGAATTACGGTAATCGGTTAATTTTGACCCGTCCGAAAGCAGCACATTGAAATCAATTGGCGTTGCTAATCCTTCGATTATCCATGCAGTTGAGCCAACATCAGAGGTCAAGCCTTTCAGTAACGGGTTGGTTTTTGATGGTTCATAGCCATCGTCTAGAAAGCTTAATGACGGGGTTGTTGAATTACTTACGCGGCGAGTGTCAATCATGTGTTCACCACTGGTGTTATCAGTCGTGCGGATGCGAGCATCGCCTTAATGTCTGGTCGGTTGAAATTTTCATCTCCAATATGATCAATTAATAGCCTACTTATTCTTATCCAATATGCGTCCGTCGAGTCGTTGTTTTCTCTGTTTAAATCGCGATTGCTAAAGTCTAGCAGCAGTCTTAAAGAGCTAATGTCCACCGAAATAATGATCTCAGTATCGTTGTCATTAGCCTGTATAGAACCTGCATTCTCGCATTCAGTATTGAAGTGTTTTCTGAAGTTCACGACATGATTTTTGATGAATTGCTTAGCCTGATCAATCGTCATTCCCGTTGCTGGCGATAAGTAATCCGTATCGCTAACCGCTTCGAATATAATTAGGTGTTGTACAATTCGAATCCAGCGTACCGCAAAGAAGCGAATGAGTGCGCTAGGAACGTAACTTTTAAGGAGCTTTATAGAAAACTCATCGTGCCCTAATCGCTTGGAAACCCCAGCAAGATCTCTATCTTCTATATAAAGTTTGATTGCAGAAGTTGCCCTGACCGCCGTGAGTGTTATCCGTTTTGCAAGAGTTCTCGCGTAATTCGAACTAATACTAGTTGATTCAATAAGTTCTTTTTCTAGGGTGGATCTATACTGGTTGCCCATTTCGAATTTGACGGGGCTAGGGTATGAGAAAAGTCGACCGCGACTAAGAAATAAAAGTCTCCAGTTATCATCCCCGTTTCTACGTAGAAACTCTCTAAGTGGCCGAGCCATTTCAATGAGCTTTTTCACGGCGTCATTAGTTTCAGGCGTTAGAAATACAATCTGTTCAGCTTTCTTTTTTCCTTTTCTACGCTTGTAGCCTTTTAGATAAACTACATTGTCCACTTCAATATAACCGGAGTATCTACCGTGTGCGTCGTATAGCTCCAGGGTCGATAGAAACGATGGGGTCACCTCCGGATGGACGACAATAAGGTATGCCGCATAAGCGGTCAGGATCTCTCGATTCGGTAGCCCTAAGATTTCAGCCGCAGCTGTGAGGGGGACCCTGAAGTGTTGCGTTCCAGCAAGTGAGTCTGGATAGGTTTGGTAGCCGAACTCGCGAAATTTATGAACTACATATTGTATCTGCTGTGGCGATAACTCTGCCATGCTGTCTACTTTCTTTACAATGTTCGCTGCTGGCGTGATGCTGCCTATTTGGCTGTGTTTAAATGCCGTGTCGAATTTTTTATAGTATCTAGCTATTGAATATTTCGCCCAGCTAGTAATTGTGGTAATGTCTTTGCTAACTTGGCCGAATATAAGCTCGATGGCTTCGTCGTCAGTGACTTCCAGCGGAACGTCAAAAGTAAGCTTGCTACTTATATTTTTGCCGTCTTCGTTCTTCCCCATATGTGTTTCAGCCAAGTGTCTTGGCGGGGTGTTTGTAGGCAAGCCACGTCGTGGTTTAGCTATTAGACCTGAAGGAAATAATTTATTCTCCAGAAAGAATGAGATAGGTCCGCGCCAATGTTTGCATAATGTACGAAATCGTGTCGGACTGTTCTCGTCATGATTTTCCATAAAGTACTTTTTTCGCATATCGGAAAACAGTCTTTCGGTAAAATCTGGGTCGTTAAGTTCCCGTGCCGTAGAGTCTTTATATTCGTTGGTTAGGAGGTTTATAAGAGGCCTAATTGCATAGATGTAACATGAAGCTCTTGTGGCCAAATAACTTTGGCAAACATTATAAATACCGATGGTGAACTCTGCGCCATGAGATTTGTATAGCTCGTAGAGTTCGATGCTTACGGTTTTACCTTTGGCGTTTCTACATTTCCAGCCATTCAGATATAGTTTTACTTCTGGTCGAATTGATAATTTTTCAAAGTTATTAACTAAAGCGTTTATATCTTCGCTATTAAGATGAAATCCGATGTACGGTAGTTTATAATCCAGGCGATGATGGTCATAGATTAGCTGGATCAGAACTTTACATTGTTCAGTTACTGAGTATCGGTGTCGATTGGTCCAGCCTGCAAATTTTTTAGATGCAAGTGCTCCTATGAGTAGATTCATGATTTTCATAAACTCAGGTGAACCTATTTTTTCGCGTGATAGATCTATGTTGGCTATCAGCAAAACACACTCTAGGAGCTTAAAAAATTTCCCTAATGATAAATCATCCTTGCAGACGTACTTATTGGAGTCAGCGATGTACATCACATGAGCGACGAAGCACGGACTCACCCGCGTAAGCGGCATCTTGCTCAAGTAGCTCGTCGGTGATGGGATTAGATGCGGCATGTAGAGTATCTGATAGAGATGAGGTTCTTTCAGATTACATAAGTTTCAGCAGCCTGCAACAGTAAAAAAAATATTGCTCATGGTGTCGTGTTCTTTATTTTTGTTAAATGAAAAAAGTGTATCAATCAAAATTTTGTGCAGGTTTGTATCTCCATGTATTTTAAAAGATTTTATATTTTTGTTTATTATATGCTTTACAAGTTTTGTAAATAATAAATGATAAAGTTCAATAAGATTTTTTTTGCTGGTGGTCGTGTTGAGTTCGGTTTTCGGGTTGGTCGCGCCGCAACTGCCTGGGATGTAGCTAGTGTCATACATCAGTAAGGATATTCAAAGGTAGTGATTTTCTGAGATTCAACTTGAGATTCCGTTTGCTTCTGGGGGCTATAAGGTGCTGCACCTCACGACCTTCGATGTGGTGCGTAGATACTGTAACGATTGGGATGCAGCCAATTAGCATGCGCCCGTTGGGGTATCGGGAGGTATTGAGGTGTTCAGCTGGTTGGCCCGCTTTAGAATTGGAAACGGCGAGCTTGGTTGGTGGTGACTCCGTGTGCCGTATCACACGGCTCAGCACTGTTCATTTGGTGCGCTGGACTTGGTTTATCAAGGGCTGCGTTGGAGCGATAGTTGTCAGATAATTCGATTGCGGAATAGCATAAAAAAACAGATATAAATCAATTAGATATGCATGTTTGACAATATGCGTATCACAGCAAAACCTGGAGTTCATCGAGGAACAGCACACCGTGGTGGGCGAGGGTGATTTCGCCGGGTTGTGGCTTCGAACCACCACCCACCAACGCCGGGCCGGAGGCCGAGTGATGGGGCTGGCGGAAGGGTCGTTGCGGCCAGTGGCTCAAGGGCACGCAACTGGTGACGGATTGAATGGCTGCGACTTCCAGCGCCTCGTTTTCGGCGAGCGGTGGAAGCAAACCCGGCAAACGACTCGCCAACAATGTTTTCCCGGTTCCTGGCGGTCCGCTAAAAAGCAGGTTATGAGCCCCTGCCGCCGCAATCAGCAATGCGCGCTTGGCCGAGATTTGCCCCTGCACCTCATTCAAGTCCGGATAGGGTTTGCTGGCGTAAAGCAAGCCATTGGAAACGTAGGGCTCGACAGGCGTATGCCCATTGAAGTGCGCAACGGCTTCCAGCAGGTGGTCCACGGCAAACACCTTCAATCCGGACGCCAGGCACGCCTCCTCGGCGTTCGCCCGCGGCACCATCAGCGAGCGCCCGGCCTTGCGTGCGGCGAGCGCCGCCGGCAACACGCCTCTCACGGCACGTACCGCGCCAGACAACGCCAACTCTCCCAGGCATTCAATGTCATCCAGCGTCAACGTTGGCACCTGCACACTGGCCGACAGAATCCCCAGGGCAATCGCCAGATCAAACCGTCCGCCATCCTTAGGTAAGTCCGCAGGCGCGAGATTCAACGTGATACGCCGAGCCGGAAATTGCAGGCCTGAATTGATGATCGCGCTGCGCACCCGGTCCTTGCTTTCCTTTACTGCCGCTTCGGGCAAGCCGACCATCGTCAATGACGGCAGACCGTTGGCCAAATGGACTTCTACGGTAACGGCGGGCGCATCCACGCCAATCTGGGCGCGGCTGTGGACGATGGAGAGGGACATGGTCGTTCCTTGAGCTTTTACGGGAACCGCTTCCTGCGGTTTTTTGAAGGGTAGTCGGGGGCGCGTAATGGCGCAGGTGCCAAATTTTCGCAGGATGTTGCTAGTGTCTTTCTGATGGGTGAAGCGTAAGGGAGTGGGGATTTTCGACGTAATCAGTCGCGGGATGAGGTTGTTGTAGGACGTTGCCTGGATTACTGAAGGACTCCGGCGAAAGGGTGTGAGCGATCCTGTCTGGCAGGCAGGGCTGCTTATGATCGTCAATTGATCGCTGCCTTCGGAGAGAAAAATGAAAAAAAATGGAATGCGGCCGGTTCATCCCGGCGAAATCCTCAAGGAGGAGTTTCTTGAGCCGTTGGGTATTTCAGAATCAGCGTTCGCCCATTCGTCGGACGAGTCGTTGAAAACGGTAAACGAAATCGTCATGTACCAGCGTTGTGTCAGTGCCGATCTAGCGGGCAAGTTATCTCGCTGCCTGAATACCACGCCCGAGTTCTGGCTGAAGCTGCAATCGACTTACGATCTGCGTAAAGCCGAAATCGAGAGTGGTCGCGCTTTGTCCACCTAAAGCGACTGCAGCCTCCGCGAAGCACGCTTCCACCACGATGCATTGACCACAGTCTGCGACCGTTCACTATCCGCCAGCATCTGCGGAACATCCTGCAACCGAATCCACGGCTGGTTATTCCAGTGCAGCAAACTCAGCGACATCTCGGGCCAGTTCAACAGGCTCAGCACCGGGCGTTCGGTTGACGTCGGTTGTTGGGCATCTCTGAGCGCTGGCACTACGTCGTGGGTCAGCCATTCGCGCAGTCCTCGGTATTCGGGGCAGTAGTGGTAGACGAGCAGGGCGTAGACGCCGGACTCGCTGATCAGCAGGGTGTTTTCGAGGGTGCCGTGGATGACGACTCGCGCGGATTGATGTTGATCGGGATCGAGTTTTCGGACGGCGCGTTCGTCGAGGAAAAGGCGAAGCAGGCGGCCCAGGTCTCGGGCGCTGAACCAAGGCTGGTTTTCGATTAAAAGCGCGTGGAGGTGGAGTTTGTGGCGGGTGAAGACGTGAGGGATTAGATAGTTTTCATTCATGGTGCATTCTCGGGGTCGAGTGAAGAAAACTGCTTCTGATCGTCGCCAAACGAAAAGGGTGGCAGCTATGCGCGGGTTGGCGAACCGGTGACACCCGAGAACCGGCAGACCCGAAGGTCTCCCACGCATAGCCGCCATAATTCGTGATGGGAATAAATTCCTCAGTCGAATGTGGTCGCGGTGCGTCGGGGTCTTCCAGGTCGCCAAACCCAGTGCTGAATATTCAGCTGGGGATGAGCTTAGGAACCTGGGCTTCGCGGCGCTATCGGACGGCGGTGGTGATCTTTGTAGGACGTTGCCGAGACGGTGGCGGGGCGGAAGATCAAAAGATCGCAGCCTGCGGCAGCTCCTACAGGGGTGTGGTCTGTCCAGTGTGGGAGGGCTGGTAGACCGAGGCGACTCTAATCGCGAGCAGGCTCGCTCCCACAGGGGACTGCATTGTCAGCTGGGTTATTCGGTGGGCGGGTTGAGCTTCGTTTCCAGCTCGGCAACCTTCGCTTCGAGGCTTTCCAGCCGCGCCCGAGTCCGTGCCAGCACAACCATCTGGCTATCAAACTCTTCACGACTCACCAGGTCCAGCTTGCTGAAGCCGCTCTGCAACAGCGCCTTGAACTGGCTTTCGATTTCGCTTTTCGGCAACGGGGTTTCGCCGCTGAAGAGGCGGGAGGCGGTGCCGGTCAGGGCGTCGAGGAAGTCTTTGGGTGCGAGCATGGGAAATGTCCTGTCAACAATGGCGGGCAGTGTATCACGCAGTGTCTATAGTCAATTCCGACAGCAGGGATGCACGCTTTTCGCGCATGTGGATGGACGGTCGCGCACTGTTGTTGTGCGTATCTGTCGGGCTGATTGTGTGAAGCGGCTGTCCGCAGCGGCCAAAGGATTGAATTCAGTGGGTTTTGGCGAGATGGCAAGCTTTCTGCTTAGTCAGTCGTAACCCATGCACTGATGCAGTCGCTGTGACGAATGCAGTGCGCCAAGCGGAACGGGGAGTTGTTTCGTGAGGAGCGGTTAGCTGGCGTCGGACGGGCAGGTAAGGTCGACGATGCGTTACAAAGCCAGGCACTGCGCTTAGACTTGAGACGGGTTTGTTTTCCTGGGGCAAGTCCACCAATTCGGGAGAGAGTTTTCATGAAGCTAGTCACTGCCATCATCAAGCCGTTCAAACTGGACGACGTGCGCGAGTCGCTGTCCGAGATCGGCGTGCAGGGCATTACCGTTACTGAAGTCAAAGGCTTCGGTCGGCAGAAGGGTCACACCGAGCTGTATCGCGGCGCGGAGTACGTGGTCGATTTTCTGCCCAAGGTGAAGATCGATGTCGCCATTGACGACAAGGATCTGGACCGGGTTATCGAGGCGATAACCAAGGCCGCCAACACCGGCAAGATCGGTGACGGCAAGATCTTCGTGGTCAATCTGGAACAGGCGATTCGCATCCGTACCGGCGAAACCGATACCGACGCGATTTAAACGCCGCCACAAACCCAACGCCCCAGGAGAAAACAATATGACTCTGCGTAAATTCGCAGGGCTAGGAGCCCTGTTGTCCCTCGTAATGCCCAGCCTGGCTATGGCGGCAGACGAAGTGGCGGCCCCAGTCCTCAACTCCGGCGATACCGCCTGGATGATGACCTCGACAGCCCTCGTGCTGTTCATGACCATTCCCGGCCTCGCCCTGTTCTACGGCGGCATGGTTCGCTCCAAAAACATTCTTTCCGTGATGATGCAGTGCTTCGCCATTACCGGTCTGATCAGCATTCTGTGGGTCATTTATGGCTACAGCATCGCGTTCGACACCACCGGCATGGAGCAGGGCGTCGTCAACTTCAACTCGTTCTTCGGTGGCATGGGCAAGGCATTCCTCGCCGGTGTCACGCCGTCGAGCCTGACCGGTCCTGCGGCGCTGTTCCCTGAGGCGGTGTTCATCACCTTCCAGATGACCTTCGCCATCATCACCCCTGCGCTGATCGTCGGTGCCTTCGCCGAGCGGATGAAGTTCTCCGCCATGCTGATCTTCATGGGCGTGTGGTTCACCCTGGTTTACGCACCGATTGCGCACATGGTCTGGTCCGGCAACGGCGGCCTGATGTGGGACTGGGGCGTGCTCGACTTCGCTGGCGGCACCGTGGTGCACATCAACGCCGGTGTGGCCGGTCTGGTTGCGTGCATCGTGCTCGGCAAGCGTAAAGGCTTCCCGACCACGCCGATGGCGCCGCACAACCTCGGTTACACCCTGATGGGCGCCGCGATGCTGTGGGTGGGTTGGTTCGGTTTCAACGCCGGTTCCGCCGCTGCGGCCAACGGCACCGCCGGTATGGCGATGCTGGTGACCCAGATCGCAACCGCCGCTGCTGCACTGGGCTGGATGTTCGCCGAGTGGATCACCCACGGCAAACCAAGTGCACTGGGTATCGCTTCGGGTGTTGTGGCCGGTCTGGTCGCCATCACCCCGGCCGCTGGCACCGTGGGCCCGATGGGCGCGCTGGTCATCGGTCTGGCAGCAGGCGTGGTGTGCTTCTTCTGCGCCACCACCCTGAAACGCAAACTTGGCTATGACGATTCCCTGGACGCCTTCGGTGTGCACGGTATCGGCGGTATCCTCGGCGCGATCCTGACCGGTGTGTTCGCCGCACCGTCCCTGGGTGGCTTTGGCACCGTCACCGACATCGCCGCTCAAGTCTGGATTCAGTGCAAAGGCGTGGGCTTCACGGTGATCTACACCGCGATCGTCACCTACGTCATTCTCAAGGTACTGGACGCTGTCATGGGTCTGCGTATCACGGAAGAAGAAGAGGCCGTCGGCATCGACCTGGCACTCCACAACGAACGCGGCTACAACTTGTAAGCACGCGCATAAAAAACTTGCCCGGCTTGCCGGGCATTTTTTTGTCTGGAGTTTGTCAGTGAAGGGACTGCTGAAAGGTTTTTTCGTACACGTTTAGTGGCGTTTAAGACGGGCGTTTTTCTGCGGCCAATGGCTTACATGATTGAAGGAATATTAGGGCCTTTGTTTTTTCCCAGAGCGCGCTAGAATGCGCCCCGAACGTGCGGAGAACTGTATGTGGCAACAGACTCTGATTACCCTGCGGGCACGGCCCCGGGGCTTTCATCTGGTAACGGACGAGTTACTCGCCGGCCTGCCTGAACTCAAGGCGTGTCGGGTCGGTCTGTTGCATCTGTGGCTGCAGCATACCTCGGCGTCGTTGACCATCAACGAGAACGCCGATCCGGCGGTACGTCGCGACTTCGAACGATTTTTCAATCGTCTGATCCCACAAGGAACAGACGGCTATGAGCATAACGACGAAGGCCTGGACGACCTCCCGGCGCACTTCAAGGCCAGCGTGCTTGGCTGTCAGCTCAGTTTGCCGATTTCGGCAGGCCGACTGGCGCTGGGGACCTGGCAAGGCGTTTATCTGGGCGAGCACCGTGATTTTGGCGGTGCCCGTAAAGTCCTCGCCACCGTGCACGGTGAAGAGGCATGAACCGCTGGTCACCAGCGGTTATTGAATTTTTCCGGCGGCTGTCGACAGACGGTGAAGCTGGGCTATAACTAATCTGCTTTTCGCAAGTCATGAGGTAGAACATGAGCGACGATGATCTGGAAAACGACGACCTCGAAGTAGGCGACGAAGACGAGGCTGAAGAAGGTCTGGAAGCAGCAGCGGAAGACGTTGCTGACGACGATGGTGGTGAAACGCCCGTTCCGACAGCCAAAGGCAAAGCCAAGGCTGCGGTGTCGGTTGACGAGCTGCCGAGCGTCGAAGCCAAGAACAAGGAACGCGACGCCCTGGCCAAGGCCATGGAAGAGTTTCTGGCACGGGGCGGCAAGGTGCAGGAAGTGGAGGCCAATGTGGTCGCCGATCCTCCCAAGAAGCCTGACAACAAGTACGGCAGCCGGCCTATCTAAGCGTCTGCTATTGGCTTGCTGAAAAGGCCCGCCGTCGCTGCGGGCTTTTTCATGGGCGAAGAAAAGGTATGGACTTGGCACTATCCACTGTGGGAGCGAGCCTGCTCGCGAAGGGGTCATCACATTCAAAATAGATGTCGGATGACCCACCGCTTTCGCGAGCAGGCTCGCTCCCACAAGGGTTGTATGTGAATTCAGGATCAGTGTTGGGCGTTCCACCGAGCCAGCAACGCCGGCAATTCGGTCAAACTGCGAATCTCGGCATCCGGTGCCTTCTCGGCTTCCCAGTCCTTGCGCGCCGGGTTAAACCAGATCGCCCGCAACCCAGCCTGCTGCGCCCCGGCAATGTCATCCCCTGGATGATCGCCGATATGCACCGCCGTCTCCGCCATCGCCCCACCACGTTGCAGCGCCTCATGAAACAGTCGTGCATCGGGCTTGGCGATGCCGATGTCTTCGGCGCACAACGCAAACTTGAAGTAATCCGCCAGCCCCAGCCGGCGTACATCGGCGTTGCCATTGGTGACCACGCCCAAGGCGTAATGCTTGGCCAGTGTCTCCAGCGTCGGTTCGACTTCAGGGAACACCTCGATCTGATGCCGTGCATGCAGAAACACTTCAAAACCCTTGTCAGCCAGGTCCGAAGCCTGACCGTGGTCGTAACCGGACTCTTCCAGCGCGTGGAATAACACCCGGCGGCGCAGCGCGCTGATGCGGTGTTTGAGGCTCGGTTCGCTGGTCAGGATCCGCTCACGAATGGCCCACAGATGCTCTACCGGCACCGCGCCCAGATTCGGTGCGTGTTCGATCAGCCATTCACGCAGTATGGCTTCGGCGCTGACGATCACCGGGGCGGTGTCCCACAGGGTGTCGTCTAGGTCGAAGGTGATCAATTGGATGGTCATGAATCATCGCCCTTAATGCGTTTGGCCCGTGGATGGGCGCTGTCGTAGACCGTGGCCAGGTGCTGGAAGTCCAGGTGGGTGTAGATCTGGGTGGTTTTGATGTCCGAGTGGCCGAGCAATTCCTGGACGGCGCGCAGGTCCTGCGAGGATTCCAGCAAATGGCTGGCAAAGGAATGCCGCAGCATGTGCGGGTGCAGGTTCTGCCCCAGCTCACGTTCGCCAGCGGCTTTGACCCGCACCTGAATCGCCCGAGGGCCAAGGCGTCGGCCTTGCTGGCTGACAAACACCGCGTCGTCCGCCGGGTTGGTCATCGCGCGCAACGGCAGCCACAGTTCCAGGGCTTCGCGGGCCTTTTTGCCCACCGGCAGCAGCCGAGTCTTGCTGCCCTTGCCAAGCACCTGAACCATGCCGTCGGCCAGGTCCAGTTGATCGAGATTGAGCCCGGTCAGCTCCGACAGCCGCAAACCCGAGGAGTAAAACAGCTCCAGAATCGCCTGATCCCGACGCGCCAGGAAATCATCCTCCACCGCGCCTTCCAGCAGCTGCAGCGCGCGGTCGGTGTCGAGGGTTTTTGGCAGCCGACGTTCGCCCTTGGGCGGCGCCAGGCCATTGGCCGGATCGTGATCGCACAGGCCTTCACGGTTCAGATAATGATAGAGGCCACGGACTGCCGACAGCAGGCGTGCCAGGCTGCGGGACGATTGACCCTGTGAATGCAGGCGCGCGATCAGGCTGCGCAAACGCTGGATATCCAGCGCGGCCCAGCTGCTGATGTTCTGTTTGACGCACCAGCCCAGCACTTTGTCGAGGTCGCGGCGGTAGGCGTACAGCGTGTGGGGCGACACCTGCCGCTCACTGCGCAGGTGTTCGCAGTAAGCGTCCAGTTGCCGTTCCATGGTCAGCGTACCGAGCGCAGGGAGCTGTTGACCCGAGGCAGTACGCGGCCCATGACTTCGGCGATGTAGCTGAGGAACAACGTGCCGACCGAGCTTTTGTAGTGCTGTGGGTCGCGGCTGGCGATGGCCAGGACGCCGTGGATGCCTTGATAGCTGATGGCGACGACGGCGGTGGAGCCGATCTGCTTGCGCTGTTCTTCGCCGAACAGGAAGTCCAGCTCGTGTTCACGCAGGCTGCCGCTGACGCTTTTGTCTTCCGAGAGCAGGCCGCCGATGGCCGTTTGCGCGTCGGCATGGGTGACCCAGCGACCGACCGGCATGGGATTGTCGCCCAGCAGGATCAGGCTGACAAAAGGCACCTGGAAGTCCTGGCGCAGACTGTCTTCGACGCTGATCACCACGTCTTCCAGGCTGTTGGCATCCATCAGCGCGAGAATCAGGCGGCGGGTCTTGTCGAAGAGGCGGTCGTTGTCGCGGGCCACGTCCATCAAGTGCGAGAGGCGATGACGCAACTCGATGTTGCGGTCGCGCAGAATTTTCATCTGGCGTTCGACCAGCGAAACGGTATCGCCACGCTGGTGCGGAATGCGCAAGGCCGGGAGCAATTCTTCGTGCTCGACGAAGAAATCCGGATGAGCCTCCAGGTACGCGGCAATCGCCGCCGCCTCAAGGCTTTCGGAAGGGGATTCGTCGGGCTGTGGGGCGGGAACCTGGGGCTTATCTTTCATGGATTCGACTCTCTCAAAGACGCACTTGTCCTTCATAAACGCGTACTGCCGGGCCGGTCATCATGACCGGTTGGCCAGGGCCTGCCCATTCAATGGACAGACGCCCGCCGGGCAGGTCGATCAATAGCGGCGAATCCATCCACCCCTGGCTGATCGCGGCCACTGCAGCAGCGCACGCGCCGGTGCCGCAGGCCTGGGTTTCCCCGGCGCCACGTTCCCAGACGCGCAACTGCGCACGGTTGCGGTCGATGACCTGGAGAAAACCGACATTGACCCGCGCCGGGAAGCGCGGGTGATGTTCGATTTTCGGCCCCAGTTCATGCACCGGTGCTTTGTTGATGTCGCTGACCCGCAGCACGGCATGGGGGTTGCCCATGGACACGGCGGCCAGTTCAACCGTCGCACCCTCGACATCGAGCTTATAGCTAGAGGCCTGTTCTGGCGCCTCGAATGGAATCTCGGCCGGCACAAGGCGCGGTGCGCCCATGTTGACACCGATCTGGCCGTCGCTGCGGATATCCAGTTCGATGATGCCGCTTTTGGTCTCGACGCGGATCTGCCGCTTGGCGGTCAGGCGCTTGTCGAGCACGAAGCGGGCGAAACAGCGCGCACCGTTGCCGCACTGTTCCACTTCGGAGCCGTCGGAGTTGAAGATCCGGTAACGGAAATCCACGTCCGGGTTGCTCGGCGCTTCGACGATCAGCAACTGGTCGAAACCGATGCCGGTGTGCCGATCGCCCCATTGCTTGGCGTGCTTGGGCAGGATATGCGCGTGCTGGCTGACCAGGTCGAGGACCATGAAGTCATTGCCCAGGCCGTGCATCTTGGTAAAACGCAGCAGCATGGGATTACTCCGGCAGCAGGCTTTCGCCAGCAAACAACTCGGCTACCGTCTCACGGCGACGCACTTCAAATGCCTGATCACCGTCCACCAACACTTCAGCGGCGCGGCCGCGGGTGTTGTAGTTGGAACTCATGACAAACCCATAGGCGCCGGCCGAATGCACAGCCAGCAGGTCGCCTTCTTCCAGGGCCAGTTCACGATCCTTGGCCAGGAAGTCGCCGGTTTCGCAGATCGGGCCGACGATGTCATAGGCGCGAGCCGCGGTAGTGCGCGGGCGCACGGCGGTGACGTCCATCCAGGCCTGGTACAGCGCCGGGCGGATCAAGTCGTTCATGGCCGCATCGACGATGGCGAAGTCTTTGTGTTCGGTGTGCTTGAGGTACTCGACCTGGGTCAGCAGCACGCCAGCGTTGGCGACGATGAAGCGGCCCGGCTCGAACACCAGCGCCAGGTCACGACCGTCGAGACGCTCGCGCACGGCTTTGATGTAGTCGGCCGCCAATGGTGGCTCTTCATCGCGATAACGCACGCCCAAACCCCCACCGAGATCGATGTGGCGCAGGTAAATGCCGCAATCGCCGAGACGGTCGACCAGGCCCAGCAGGCGGTCGAGGGCATCGATGAACGGAGGCAGGGTGGTCAGTTGCGAACCGATGTGGCAATCGACGCCGACCACTTCCAGGTTCGGCAGCTGCGCGGCGCGGATGTACACGTCCTCGGCGTCGGCAATGGCGATGCCGAACTTGTTCTCTTTGAGACCGGTGGAAATGTACGGGTGCGTGCCGGCATCGACGTCCGGGTTCACACGCAGCGAGATCGGAGCGCGAACGCCCAGTTCGGCGGCGACCACTTGCAGGCGTTCCAGCTCGTCGGTGGATTCGACGTTGAAGCAATGGACGCCGACTTCCAGGGCACGACGCATGTCATCACGGGTCTTGCCGACACCGGAGAACACAATCTTGTCGGGGCTGCCGCCAGCGGCCAGTACGCGCTCCAGCTCGCCACGGGAAACGATGTCAAAACCGGCACCCAAGCGCGCCAGGACATTCAGCACACCCAGGTTGGAGTTGGCCTTGACCGCGAAGCACACCAGGTGCGGCATGCCGGCCAGCGCATCGGCGAAAGCCAGGTATTGGGCTTCGATGTGGGCGCGCGAGTAGACGTAAGTCGGTGTGCCAAAGCGCTCGGCGATGGCGGACAGGGCAACCCCTTCCGCGAACAGCTCACCGTCACGGTAGTTAAAAGCGTCCATGGCGTTCCCTTATTGGTAGACGTCGTGCTTGTGTGCTTTGGACGGCTGCTTTTGCGAGGACTGGGCCTGCTCGGCAGGATCCTGGGAATCGTCAGGCAGGTACAACGGGCCTTTTTGACCACAAGCCGACACAAGACAGGCAACCGCGAGGAGCGCGGCAAGGGAAGAGATCAGGCGCTTCATGGCGAAATCCTTGAAAATGCGTTAATTGCGCCGGAGTATACCGGCCACCCGGCAGCTTGCCTATGCGACGGGGCTCCCGTCCGGCGGGGCTGCGCCCGATGCCGGTAGGTTATGCACAATCCATTGTGGGAGCGGGCTTGCTTGCGAAAGCGGTGTGTCATTCGACATTAATGCTAACTGATACTCCGCTTTCGCGATCAAGCCCGCTCCCACAGGTACAGCGTTTGATGTACCTATATCGGTGCTTGGTCGTTATCCTTTGCAATCACCGGGGCTCGCCCGTATCTTGCGGCGCTTGAGCGTGAACAGACACTTTTTGAGGTTGCCGCAATGAGTTTGACCGAAGCCCGTTTCCACGATCTGGTCGATGCCACCCAGCAATCGCTGGAAGATATTTTCGATGAGAGTGACCTGGATATTGATCTGGAGAGCTCGGCCGGTGTGCTCACCGTCAAGTTCGAAAACGGCAGCCAGTTGATCTTCAGCCGCCAGGAACCGCTGCGTCAGCTGTGGCTCGCGGCCGTCTCGGGTGGTTTCCACTTCGATTACGACGCCGAGAGCGAACGCTGGATGTGCGACAAGAGCGAAGAGCAGTTGGGCGAAATGCTTGAGCGCATCGTCAAGCAGCAGGCTGGCGTCGACCTCGATTTCGAAGGCCTGTGAAATCGTGACGCAACCTGCGCCCGTTCGTCCGCCCAAGCCGCTCTACAGCAATGTCAGCCCGGCGGTGCCTTCGCCGTGCAGCGGTGTGTGCCGGCTGGACGAGCAGAAAGTCTGCCTCGGGTGTTTTCGCCATGTCGAAGACATCCGCGAATGGCGCTCGGCCGACGATGATCGCCGCCGGGTTATTTGCGCCCAGGCAGTCCAGCGCAAAGCCTTGGCATAAGAGCTTTTGTGGCGAGGGAGCTTGCTCCCGCTGGGCTGCGAAGCGGCCCCAAAAAGCTTACGACTGCTGCGCAGCCGAACGGGAGCAAGCTCCCTCGCCACAGGCAAGCCTCTCTCAAAAATGTCAGCGCAGGTGCGTGGTCGCCCCTGACTTGTATATTTATTGAGCTGTGATAGTGTCCAGAAACGCCTCAACCCATCGAGGCTCGTGAAAACCCCGCCTTTTTCTGGCGGGGTTTTGCTTTTTTTGTGCAGAAGAAAGGAGTCTGCCTCAATCATGACCGCACCTTCCATCACCCTTACTCGTCTGGACGTGCAACGTCTGGAGCGCCTGATCGACAGCCTGGATGACACGCTGCCGGGCGTTATCGCGCTGCAAACCGAACTGGATCGCGCCGATACCCTGGTCGGTCACGATGAAGTGCCCGCCGATGTCGTCACCATGAATTCCCGTGTGCATTGCCGCGAAGAAGGCAGTGGCAAGGACTATCACCTGACGCTGGTCTACCCCAAGGATGCCAACGCCGACGAAGGCAAGATTTCCATTCTGGCGCCGGTCGGCAGTGCGCTGCTCGGTCTGAAAGTCGGCCAGCACATCGACTGGCCAGCACCGGGCGGCAAAACCCTCAAGCTGACCCTGCTGGAAGTCGAATCCCAGCCGGCCGAAGGCGGTCATTTTCCGGAATAACCCGTCAGACCTGCTCAAGCGCCTCATTCAACGCGCGCTCCAGGTCGGCCTTGTAGCGCAAGTACAAATTGCTTGAACTCTGACCATCACCGAGCAGGCCCGACAAGTCCAGGTCGGTGATGTAGCAGCGATAGCGCTCGGTTTCCCGGCGCTGCTCGACGATTTCCCGGGCGACCACGCTGAACAACTGGTCGCCATGCTCCAGCTCTGAAAATTCCCGCTGATTGCAATACAACGTGACCTGCACCTGCCCCGGCGCGGCTTTGCCGATGATCGCCTGCACGTCGTAGAACGGTTTGTTGACCGGGGTTTGCGGCGCTGGCCGGGCCTCGACCCGACGCGCCCGGCCGGGGCCTGACGGCAACAGCTGGTAATACAACGTGTCGAGGTTCAGGGGCTGGGCGGTGTTCATCGGCAGCAAGGCGTCGCGTCGGTACTGGATCGATTGCAGGAATCGTTGCAGCGGCACCAGCAGGCTTTGCTCGTCGTGATAGGGCAGACGCTGTTGCCACAGGGCATTGAACTCATCGAGCACGTACAGATCCGCCTGCTGATCGGTGATTCGGTAAAACACCTGGATGCATTCAGGCTGGCCCATGGGCAGGAGCAGTGCCAGGTCGTGGTCTTCCAGTGCCATCGGGTCCAGATGCAGCGGGCTGTAGCTCGCCAGTTCTTCACCCAGGTAATCGAACAGCGCTGGCAACGTGGCGAGGGCGACGTGATTGACGTGGCCGGGCACCAGTTCCAGTACGTGATAATGCTGCTGGACCTGCACCAGATAACGATGATTGAGCTTGCTCAGCAGCAAGTTCTGCGCAGTATCGAGGACCTCTTCGACCCGTCGGGCGATAAATTGCGCCCGGTTGTGGCAGAAACAGCGAACCCGCAGCTTGGGCTGTTGAGGGCCGCTTGGCAGATTATTGAGGTAGTCACGCAGGCAGTCGAGCAGGGCGTGAGGGCCGTCGTAGCGGTTGACCAGCACTTCGTTCCAGCTGTTGAGCGTGACCTGGTCCAGGGTCAGTACCAGGTTTTCCCGCACCCCGGCGTAGCTCAGGGAATCGGTGCGTTCGGTGGTCATCAGTATATTCAGGTCGCGATGGTGCTTGAGCGGATCGACGCCGACGTTCACCAGAATCAGCACTTCACTTGGCACGCTGGCGCGCAGCAACGGCTCTTCGGCGACGGTCGTCAACGGCAGGGCAATGCTTTGTTGCAGGCTGCCGAGCAGGTTGAACAGTTCAAATTCGCTCAGGTCGCTGGTGCCGGGGTGCAAGGCGAGGCGGGTGCTGCTGTCGATCACGCCGTTGCGGTGGCACCAGGTCAGCAGCTCCAGCAATTGGCGGCTGCGCTTGATCGGCGCGAAATGTTCCCACTCATGGGCGGTCAGGCTGCCGTTGTACAAGCCCCACTGGGTTTGTCCGGGTTCTTTTTTGTTCGGCGCCTGCACCAGGGTCAGGGTGTCTTCGGCCAGATCCGGAGCGATGCCGGGGTTGATGAACTCGACTTTGTCCGCTTTACGCTCAAAGGCTGCATACAGCCGCCGACCCAGCACGTTGAGGTCGCGTTTGTTGATCAGGCTGACGGTTTGCTCGTCGCGGGCGAACTGAGTCAGGAAGCGGTAGCTGTAATTCAGTTCGTTGACCAAGGCTCGGCGTTCGGTGCTGACCTGGCGCACTTTCCATTGGCTGCGGCTGTCGAGCAGCGCCAGTTGCCGCGGATCCCAGTTCCATTCGTGAGCCAGTCGCTCAAGCAGTGAGCGCTGCCAGCTCTGGGTGCGACTGCTGCCGGTGAGCTTGCGGTTGACCTTCAGGTACAACGCGCGGCGTACCAACTCCAGGCGCTCCGGCTCGCCACGCGCCGTGAGGTATTCCTCAATGCGTCGGTAGACCACGATGTAAGGGTCGAGCTCGTCGAGGTCCAGTTGATTGGCGAACACCGCTTGCTTGAAGCGCAGGCTCAGGCAATGAACCTTCGGGTGTTCGCTGGCGTAAACCTCGATCAGCAGCAGTTTGAGCACGGACTTGTAGGGCGACTCGATGCCCTTGAACAACTGCCAGAGCCCGGCGCCGATGAATTCCCCTGGGGGGATATAGGCCAGATGCCCCAGGTCCAGCGATTCGTCTGCCCGAATGAAACGCTTGGACAGAAGCGTGTGGGTGTATCGATCATAAGCAGATTCTTCATAGACCGGCACCAGCCACCAGATCGGCGTGCGACCGGCCAGCCAGATCGCGGTGCGGTAAAACTCATCCAGCAGCAGATAGTGCTGGGTCGTGCCGCAGTCTTCCGAACTCAATTGCGTATCGCGCTCGCCGAGGACGAAGCGGGCCGGGTCGATCAGAAAGAAATGCGCCTCGGCGCCCTGGCTCGCGGCCCAGATTTCAAGCAGCTGGCATTTCTTGCGCAGCTCGGCCAGTTCGTTTTCGCTCAAGTCCTGGGCATGACAGACCCACACGTCCATGTCGCTCTGATCGGCCTGGGCCAGGGTGCCCAGGCTGCCCATCAGGAACAGACCGTGAATCGGTCGCGGCGGGTTGCTGCCGTGGCGCGGCTTGTAGGAGAACGATCGGGTCAGTCGTTGCGCTTCAGCGAGGGCGTTGGCGTCAGGCTCGAAATTCGACAGCCCGGCCGGCGTGCTACCCGACACATAGCCTGGCAACAATGGATGATTCACGTGGAAAAACAGCGGCAGCAGTGTCAGCACTGTTTGCTGTCGGGTCGACAGCCCTTCCACGGCACGGGCCATGCGGCCTTCGTTGAGTTTCAGAAAACGTGCGCGCAGCTGACTGAGAACCTTGCGGTCGATTCCCTCGTCCAGATCGGGGCGAATTTCATGGGTGCGGGTCATGTCAGCTCAAACCGGCTCGCGAGGCACGGACGTAGGGTCTGCGGATGAGGGGCAGTTTAGCGCCTCGGGCCCGGGACTTTTAAGCTGATTTTGTTTTTTGACGTCAGATTTCTACCGTGCGGTGGCCGCAGCTCACAAAGTGTGCCCGCGGAAATCCCGTAGCAGGGGTTTCCGTGGGCGATGCGCTAATACTCAGGCTGTTTCCTGGACGCTCAGAATCGTCAGAACGGTTTGTACATTTTGCGCAGCGTCACGACCCAGACTGGTCAGATAACCGCCATCTGGCTGGTCGATCAGTTCTTTTTCGTACAGGCGTTGAGCGGCAGCAATGGCTTTCGGGGCAGCGGTCTGATGAATTTTCAAACCTTCCTGGGAACTGTCCAGGTTGAAGAGTGCGAGGATTTCCAGTTCGGCAACCAACTCAGGGGTAAGCGACATAAGGACTCCAGACTTTCTAGGAATTGGACGACAGCGCCCCTAAGGTGAGCCCACTCGTGCGGCATGTCCAGTGCCTGCATCAGGGTTTTTTCACCACGGGATGCGTTCCCCGGCGGGTGGTGCGGCAGCGGGGTGGACTCAGTGTAGTCAGGGTGTGGGGGAAGACGGGATTGATGGGTGACAAATTGTGTGGGTGGAGATTACCTGTGGCGAGGGGATTTATCCCCGTTCGGCTGCGCAGCAGTCGCAAACCCTATGAGCGCGGTTTAATTGAATCACCGTGAACATGGATTTCAGGGCCGCTTCGCGACCCAACGGGGATAAATCCCCTCACCACAAAAGCCCGCGCCACATGAAATGGGGTTATTTCTTTTCCGGCGGCAGCTCTGGCAACGCGCGCAACGCTGTTTCGTACCATTCGGTATTGAACGCGCGGTCTTCTTCGAGGATCGCGTCGATTTCTACCGCCAACACGTGGGCCATCAGGTTGAGGATTTCTTCACGCTCGTAACCCACCAGGGTCAGCTTGTTGAAGGTGGCCTTGGCCGCTGGCGGGTTGTCGCTTTCGATCTGGTTTTCGATGGCTTCGATCAGGGTGGTTTCGGTGAATTCTTCTTCGTCGATCTCGATATCAGTTGGCTCGCTCATGGCAGGCTCCTCAAGTTTAAGGCGGCCAGTTTACCTGCATTCAGCGCTGTGATGCTGCTGGCAGGAATCGCTCCGGCGTTCTATAAACAGGCACTGCCAACCCCGCACGGCCTGGAGGCTATGTGATGCTCAAGCTTTATGGATTTTCCGTCAGTAACTACTACAACATGGTCAAGCTGGCGCTGCTGGAGAAGGGCGTACCGTTTGAAGAAGTGCCGTTTTACGCGGGCACAAGCCCGGAGGCGGTGGCCATCAGCCCGCGCGGCAAGGTCCCGGTCTTGCGTACCGAGCAAGGTTTCATCAACGAAACTGCCGTGATCCTCGAATACATCGAGCAAAGCCAGAAAGGCACGCCGCTATTGCCGAGCGATCCGTTCGAGCGGGCGCAAGTGCTGGCGCTGGCCAAGGAAATCGAGCTGTACATCGAGTTGCCGGCGCGCGCGTGCTACGCCGAGGCATTTTTCGGCATGCAGGTGCCGGAGGCGATCAAGGACAAGACCAAGGCTGAACTGTTGCTGGGGTTTGCGTCCCTGGGCAGGCACGGCAAGTTCGCCCCTTATGTGGCGGGGGACAGTCTGAGCATTGCGGATTTGTATTTCCTGTACAGCGTGCCGCTGGCTTGTGCGGTGGCGCAGAAGCTGTTTGATCTGGATTTGCTGGCCGAGATGCCGGCGGCCAAAGCGCTGTTGAAGCGTCTGGAGCAGAACCCGAACGTGCAGCGGATTGCGGCGGACAAGGACGCGGCGATGCCGGCGTTTATGGCGATGGTCGCGTCCAAGAAGTAGGTTTTGTAGCGGTTGTAAGATCGCATTCGCGAGCAAGCCCGCTCCCACATCAGATCGGCGGTGAACACACATTTTGTGAACCCCAAAGACCCAATGTGGGAGCGGGCTTGCTCGCGAAGCTTTTGACTCAGCGGCTGGCGAGCAATGCCTGACCGCGCGCCACAGCCTTCTTGACCTGCGCCGGCGCAGTTCCGCCGATATGGTCACGGGCGTTCACCGAGCCTTCCAGGGTCAGCACGGCAAACACGTCCTGATCGATCTGGTCGCTGAACTTGCGCAGCTCCTCCAGGCTCATTTCCGCCAGGTCCTTGCCGCTTTCCACGCCATACTTCACGGCATGGCCGACGATTTCGTGGCAGTCACGGAATGGCAGGCCACGGCGTACCAGGTAGTCAGCCAGGTCGGTCGCGGTGGAGAAACCCCGCAGCGCCGCTTCGCGCATCATCGCGTGCTTGGGCTTGATCGCCGGGATCATGTCAGCGAAGGCCCGAAGCGAGTCGCGCAAGGTGTCGGCCGCGTCGAACAGCGGTTCCTTGTCCTCCTGGTTGTCCTTGTTGTAGGCCAGTGGCTGGCCTTTCATCAAGGTCAGCAGGCCCATCAGCGCGCCGAACACGCGACCGGTCTTGCCGCGAACCAGCTCGGGCACGTCCGGGTTTTTCTTTTGCGGCATGATCGAGCTGCCGGTGCAGAAGCGGTCTGGCAGATCGATGAACTGGAACTGCGCGCTGGTCCACAGCACCAGCTCTTCGGAGAAGCGCGACAAGTGCATCATCGCGATGCTCGCGGCCGAGCAGAACTCGATGGCGAAATCACGATCGGACACGTTGTCCAGCGAGTTGCCGCCGACCGCGTCGAAGCCCAGCAGTTGAGCGGTGTATTCGCGATCAATCGGGTAAGTGGTGCCAGCCAGCGCGGCGCTGCCCAGCGGCATGCGATTGGTGCGCTTGCGGCAGTCGACCAGACGCTCGTAGTCGCGGCTGAGCATTTCGAACCAGGCCAGCATGTGGTGCCCGAAGGTTACCGGCTGCGCGGTTTGCAGGTGGGTGAAGCCCGGCATGATGCTGCCGGCTTCGCGCTCGGCCTGCTCCAGCAAGCCTTGTTGCAGGCGGGTGATTTCGCCCAGGATCAGGTCGATCTCGTCACGCAGCCACAGGCGGATGTCGGTGGCGACCTGGTCGTTACGGCTGCGTCCGGTATGGAGCTTTTTACCGGTCACGCCGATGCGGTCGGTCAGGCGCGCCTCGATGTTCATGTGCACGTCTTCGAGGTCGATGCGCCAGTCGAACTGGCCGGCCTCGATTTCACCCTGGATGGTCTTCAGGCCATCGGTGATGCTGTCGCGCTCGGCGTCGGTCAGCACGCCGACCTTGGCCAGCATGGTGGCGTGGGCGATCGAGCCCATGATGTCGTGGCGATACAGGCGCTGGTCGAAAGTGACGGAGGCGGTGAAGCGGGCGACGAAGGCGTCGACGGGTTCACTGAAGCGGCCGCCCCAGGACTGATTGGTCTTGTCAGTGCTCATGAATTCGCTCGTGTCGGCTGAAGAAATAATGACGGTGGAAGCTGTCGCGGATAATAACAGGGTTGCCAATCCTGTCGCTGACGCTGGTCGACAGGTTTTTTTTTCGGAACGCGGTCCATACTCAGGGCATGCCTTGTGGGAAATTGCGCAACGATATTTTTCGATTGAGCAATATCGTCCCTGCAACCGTCTACAGTTGGACAGTAGGATCAGCGCACTTCTCGGCGCTGCGGCTGACTATAAGAAGAGGGGGTGTTCATATTGTGTATCGGCAAACCCTACGGCGATACCTCGCTAACGCGGGCCAGAGCCTCCAATCATTTGGCAGATGAAAATTTAGCCGCCGGTCTCGCGGCACTTTTTGGCCCTCGCGCTAGTCTTAGCGTGGATCGCGGTGACGGACGTCACTTCACCTGTCTACGCTATCCTTGTGCGAGACTCACGCAGGAATCCAGCGCAATATGAATGTCCTGATCGTTGATGACGAACCCCTAGCCCGCGAGCGCCTGAGCCGAATGGTTGGCGAACTCGAGGGATACAATGTCCTGGAGCCCAGCGCCACGAACGGCGAAGAGGCGTTAGCGCTGATCGACAGCCACAAGCCGGATATCGTGTTGCTCGATATCGGCATGCCAGGCCTTGATGGCCTGCAAGTGGCTGCCCGGTTGTGCGAACGCGAAACCCCGCCCGCCGTGGTGTTTTGCACCGGGCCCGATGAATTTGCCGTGGAAGCCCTGCAGGCCAGCGCCGTGGGCTATCTGGTGAAGCCTGTGCGAACTGAACATTTACATGATGCATTGAAGAAAGCCGAGCGGCCCAATCGCGTCCAGCTCGCCGCCCTGACCCGTCCCGCCGCCGAAAGCGGTAGCGGCCCACGCAGCCACATCAGTGCCCGAACACGTAAAGGCATTGAGCTGATCCCGCTGGGTCAGGTGGTCTACTTCATTGCCGACCACAAATACGTGACCTTGCGCCATGAAGGCGGCGAAGTGCTGCTGGATGAACCGCTCAAGGCCCTGGAAGATGAATTTGGCGACCGTTTCGTGCGTATCCACCGCAACGCTCTGGTCGCTCGCGAACGCATCGAACGCTTGCAACGCACGCCGCTGGGGCATTTTCAGCTTTTCCTCAAAGGCCTCAATGGCGATGCCCTGATCGTCAGCCGTCGCCACGTGGCCGGCGTGCGCAAAATGATGCAACAGCTTTAACTCGCTGATCACAGGCGAATTTCACACCCGTTTGCTGGACGTCCAAGGCCAGGGAGGCCACGCAGTGTCTGATACAAGTCAAAGTGGATTTGGCTGAGCTGTTATTATCCGCCGTATCTATTCAGTACGGATTGATCCATGTCCTCTCGCGAAATCCGCATCGCCACCCGCAAAAGTGCTCTCGCCCTGTGGCAGGCCGAATACGTCAAGACCCGTCTGGAACAGGCCCATCCGGGTCTGCTCGTGACGCTGGTGCCCATGGTCAGTCGTGGCGACAAGCTGCTCGACTCGCCCCTGTCGAAAATCGGTGGCAAGGGCCTGTTCGTCAAGGAACTCGAAACCGCGCTGCTGGAAAACGAAGCCGACATCGCCGTGCACTCGATGAAAGACGTGCCGATGGATTTCCCCGAAGGCCTCGGTCTGTTTTGCATCTGCGAGCGCGAAGACCCGCGCGATGCGTTCGTTTCCAATACTTACACCAGTCTTGATGAGTTGCCGCAAGGCAGTATCGTCGGCACGTCCAGCCTGCGCCGTCAGGCTCAGTTGTTGACCCGCCGCCCGGACCTCGAAATCCGCTTTCTGCGCGGCAACGTCAACACGCGGTTGGCCAAGCTTGATGCCGGCGAATACGACGCCATCATCCTCGCGGCCGCCGGCCTGATTCGTTTGGGTTTCGAAGATCGCATCACCTCGGCAATCAGTGTCGACGACAGCCTGCCGGCCGGTGGCCAAGGCGCGGTCGGCATCGAATGCCGCAGCGTTGACAGCGAAATTCACGCGTTGCTGGCGCCGTTGCATCACCAGGACACCGCCACCCGCGTGACCGCCGAACGTTCCCTCAATAAACACCTGAATGGCGGCTGCCAAGTGCCGATCGCCTGCTACGCCGTGCTTGAAGGCGAGCAGATCTGGTTGCGCGGTCTGGTAGGCGATCCGAGCGGCGGCCTGCTGCTCAGCGCCGAGGCCCGCGCGCCACGGGGCGATGCAGAAGCCTTGGGCGTGCAAGTGGCTGAAGACCTGCTGAGCCAGGGCGCCGACGACATTCTCAAGGCGGTCTATGGCGAGGCAGGTCACGAGTGACAGGCTGGCGCCTGCTGCTGACACGCCCTGCGGATGAGTCGGCGGCGTTGAGCGGCGTTTTGTCGCAAGCGGGGATTTTCAGCAGCAGCTTGCCGCTTCTGGAGATCGAGCCGATTCCAGTTTCTGACACAATGCGCGAGGTGATTCAGAGACTGGATCGTTACTGTGCGGTGATCGTGGTCAGTAAACCGGCCGCCAGAATCGGCGTTGACCTGCTCAATCAGTATTGGCCACAGTTACCGTCACCACGCTGGTTCAGTGTGGGTGCGGCGACTGCACAGATCCTCTCGGATAACGGTCTGAATGTGAGTTTCCCCGCTGAGGGTGATGACAGCGAAGCCTTGCTTGAACTTCCTTCGTTGCGCGAGGCGGTTACCCGATCCGATCCGCGGGTGCTGATCCTGCGCGGGGAGGGCGGGCGCGAGTTGCTGGCTGAGCGTTTGCGTGAGCTTGGTGCTAGTGTCGAGTATCTGGAGTTATACCGTCGCGGCCTGCCTCATTACTCGTCGACGGTGCTGCCTGACCGGATCGAAGCGGAACGCTTGAACGGGCTGGTGGTCAGCAGTGGACAGGGTTTTGAGCACCTGCGCCAATTGGCGGGCGATGCCTGGCCTGCTCTTGCGCAGTTGCCGTTGTTTGTTCCAAGCCCCAGGGTCGCCGAGCTGGCACGTGCCGCCGGGGCCCAAACAGTTGTGGATTGTCGTGGCGCCAGTGCCGCGGCTTTGCTGACGGCGTTACGGGAGCATCCCGAACCCGTTCTCTAATGCAAAGGATGGATACGTGAGCGAAACAGCCTTGCCAAAAGAAGACGTGCTGCCGGCGCTTGAAGCGCCAGTTGAAACTCCACCCGCTGCTGAAGTGCAGCGCAGAGGTAACGGGCTGGCAATCGTCGCGCTGCTGCTGGGCGCCGCCGGTGTTGCCGTAGGCGGTTGGGGTGTCTGGCAGGTGCGTCACCTGCAAGCCAACAACCAGCAGCAGTTGAGTCAGGTCCAGGCGTTGAATGATCAGGCGCAAAGTCTGAAGCTTAACGAGCAGCGCCTGAGCGCACGCCTTGAACAGATGCCTGCGGCAGAAGAACTGGACGCTCGCAGCCGTTTGGTGACGCAGTTGCAAGGCGATCAGCAACGCTTGAATCAGCGTCTGGAAACCGTCCTCGGCGCAAGCCGCAAGGACTGGCGCCTGGCCGAAGCCGAGCACTTGTTGCGCCTGGCCAGCCTACGCCTTTCTGCGTTGCAGGACATCAGCAGCGCCCAGGCCCTGGTGCAGGGTGCCGATGAGATTCTGCGCGAACAGAACGATCCAGGCTCTTTTGCCGCTCGCGAGCAAGTAGCCAAAACCCTGGTGGCGCTGCGTAGCACTGAACAGCCGGATCGCACCGGGTTGTTCCTGCGACTGGGCGCCTTGCGCGATCAGGTCATCAACCTCACCGAGCTGGCCCCCGAGTACAAGGATCGCGGCGAATCGCTGTTGGGCCTGACGGCCGACGGTGACGGCGCCAGCCGTTGGGCGCAGTGGTGGGACCAGATTTCGCGCTACATCCGCATCGACTTCAACGCCGACAAGAATGTTCGTCCATTGCTGGCCGGGCAGAGTTTGAGCCAAGTGCGTCTGGCCCTGAGCCTCGCTTTGGAGCAAGCGCAATGGGCTGCGCTCAATGGTCAGGCCGCGGTCTACACCCAGGCGCTGGCGGAGGCGCGGGATGTCCTGACGGGCAACTTCAACCCGGACAACCCTCAGAGCAAGGTCATGCTTGAGCAGGTGGGCGAGTTGAGCAAGCAGCCGGTGACGGTGGTCACGCCGGACCTGACCGGCACACTGAGTGCGGTTCAGGGGTATCTGGAGCGGCGTAACGTCAACGCCGAAGACTCGATCAAGCCGATGGCAAAACCGGCCGCGAACACTGTGCAGGAGGCCACGCCATGAAACGCCTCTATGTGATCGTGTTTCTGGTCATCGCCGCGGCCGCCGCACTGGGCCTGGCGATTGCCGAGCATTCCGGTTACGTGCTGATCGCCTACAAGACCTTCCGTTATGAAGCGAGCCTGTGGGCCACCCTGGCGTTGGTCGCGGTGCTCTGGCTGGTGTTCTGGGGCATCAAGGCGTTGGTCGAGCTGGTGACGACCTCCAGTGGCGTGGTCAATCCATGGTCACGACGTAATCGCAGCCGGCGGGTGCAAGTGGCTATCGAGCACGGTCAGCTGGACCTGGCGGAAGGTCGCTGGGCCAGTGCACAACGTCATCTGCATCGCGCTGCCGAAGCCGAACGCCAGCCGCTGCTCTACTACCTCGGTGCTGCGCGCGCCGCGAATGAACAAGGTCACTACGAGGAATGCGACAACTTGCTGGAGCGCGCCCTCGAGCGCCAGCCCCAGGCCGAGTTGGCGATTGCCTTGAGTCACGCCCAGTTGCAGAACGACCGTGGCGACACGGAAGGGGCTCTGGTGACGCTGCAAGCCATGCACGAGCGCCATCCTCATAACGTCCAGACCTTACGCCAGTTGCAACGCCTGCATCAGCAGCGCGGCGACTGGTCGGCCGTGATTCGCCTGCTGCCGGAGCTGCGCAAGGATAAAGTCTTGCCGCCCGCCGAGCTGGCCGATCTGGAACGCCGGGCGTGGGGTGAAAACCTTTCCCTGGCGGCGCATCAGGAGGCGGATGGCACGGTCGGTTTGCAATCGCTCAATCGCGCCTGGCAGCAACTCACCTCGGCTCAGCGCCAGGAGCCTCAGTTGGTGCTGGCCTACGCCGAGCAGTTGCGGCAACTGGGTGCACAGGTCGAAGCGGAAGAAGTGCTGCGCACGGCGCTCAAGCGCAAGTACGACAGTCATCTGGCACGTCTCTACGGATTGGTGCGCGGTAGTGATCCGGCTCGTCAGCTGCAAACGGCCGAGGGTTGGCTCAAGGATCATCCGGCCGACCCGAGTCTTTTGCTGACACTGGGCCGTCTGTGCCTGCAAAGCAGTCTGTGGGGCAAGGCGCGGGACTATCTGGAAAGCAGTTTGCGGGTGCAGCGCAACCCGGAAGCCTGTGCAGAATTGGCTCGGTTGCTCGCGCAGCTTGGCGACACAGAGCGTAGCAATCAGTTGTTCCAGGAAGGTCTGGGCCTGCTGGACGAGCGTCTGCTGGCGGCACCACTCCCAGCGCCCGTTTACGCCTGACGCGTTCCCCCTGTAGCAGCCTGCTGCTACAGGGGCGGGAGTCGTTATTGGGCGCGATCCGGCCGCTCGAATTTCGTTGAATGTTTATCTTTGTAGTCCCTGATCGGCTTTATCCTACAGCGGACTACATCAAGTCCTCTCGACGCTGTCGGGAATTCCCTACACTTCTGGTGAAGTGTCCGTGCTGGCCTGCCTTGAAAGGCTGGCGCGCTTTCCTCTACCGTAACCGCCTGTCTCTACTGTTACGGATAAGCCATGTTTTTGGCCTGCTCACGCTCCTTGTTTTTCATGGCTTTTATTGCAGGTGCTCTGGCCTTGGGCGTTTCCTATTACCTGGAATATGCAATCGGCCTCAAGCCATGCGGGTTATGCCTTTTGCAGCGAGCCTGCCTGGTGTTGTTTACCGGAGTCTGCCTGATGGCTTCGGTGTATGGTCCTGGCCGCTTCGGGACTTTTCTTTATTGGCTGCTCGGTCTGTCATGCAGTCTCGCGGGTATGGTCACGGCGTGGCGGCAGGTCTTGCTGCAAAGCGACCCGGCGCATCAGCTATCGACTTGCTTAACCCAGCCGGAGGCTTTGTACGAGAACCTGCCTTGGTTATGCCGGGTGACCCGGATGTTCAAAGGGGACGAAGACTGCGCCGAAATTTCCTGGACGCTGTTCGACCTGAGCCTTCCGGAATGGAGTCTGCTGCTTTTCGTGGCGTTGACGATTCTGGGGGTTTATCAGCTGCTTCGCGTTGTCTGGCTGGCCTGCGAACGACCGCTCAGCGGCGTGTCGTCGCACCGGGGGCTGACGGGTGATTAAACACTTGTATGAACTTTATCTCCTGCGTACCTTGAAGCCATTGTCGCGCGGGCATAATCTGGCCCGCACGTGTCATTGGAATTATGTTGCTCGATGACGCTCTGCCTGGCCGATTCTTGATTTTCAAGTCTGCGACAGGTGTAGGGCAGCATGACCCACAAGGGAAGAGAGATCACCATGCTCGAAAGTTGTCAGAATGCTCAGGAACGTTGGGGTGGAGTGCATCTGCTGATCGATCGCTGGTTGCAGGAGCGCGAAGAGCTGATTCGGACCTATGATGTTCTCGGTGCCAAGCCAGAGGCTTTGAGCGAAAACCGAAAACCTTTGCAGGAATTCTGCGGCGTGCTGGTCGATTACGTGTCTGCCGGGCACTTCGAGATCTACGAACAGCTGACCGGCGAAGCCAAGGCGTTTGGTGACAAACGCGGGCTGGAACTGGCCGAGACGATCTACCCGCGCATCGACGTCATCACCGAGAAGCTGCTGGCGTTCAACGACCTGTGTGATGCAGGCAAGTGTGTCGCGGAGAAATTCAAGGAGCTGGGCGGGCTGTTACACGAACGCTTCGAGCTGGAAGATTGCCTGATCGAAGTGCTGCACACGGCTCACAAGGAAGAGGATTCGGTTCAAGCCTGAACCCCTCTGGCAAGACTAAAAAACGGTGCGCTTTGCGCGCCGTTTTTCGTTCTCGGTTTTCAGCTTGTGGCACCGCGCAATTCGACTTCGAACACCAGCGGCGTAAACGGAGCGATCAGGTCGCCGGCACCGTCCGCGCCATAGGCTTGAGACGACGGAATCACCAGTCGCCATTTCGCACCGACCGGCATGTTTTGCAATGCGCTGCGCCAGCCGCTGATCACGCTATCCAGACTGAACCACTGCGGCTTGCTGTTCTGATCGAACACGGTGCCGTCGGGAAGGCGTCCGACATATAAAACTTCGACCTTGCCATTAGGGCCAGCCTTGACACCCGTACCCGGCGCCAACTCGGTCAGCAAAATCCCATCCGCCAATTCACGTACACCCGGTTTGGCTTTTTCCTCGGTGAGAAAACGCTGCTCTTTTTCCAGCGCGACTTCACTTTGCTCGAGGGCGGGTTGCTCGGCGACCTGGGCTTCGTGCTCGGCCAGAATCTGTTCGATCTGCTCGTCTTTCAGAGCCAGTGGCTTGCCTTGATAGGCTTGTTGCAAACCTTCGAGCAAAGCCTGGAGTTGCAGGTCCGGCACCTCTTGGCGCAAGCGCTCACCCAGGCTTGCACCCAGGCTGTAAGCAAGATCGTGAGCCTCATTTGGGGTGGTTTTTTCGGCGGCCTGGACCACGGAAAAACACACACACAACGATAAAAAAAAGTAGCGCGACATGGGCACACTCCGATCTGAGATGCGGTGGATTATGCCAGTGTGGATGCGCTCGAAGGTGAACTGGTTTTGCGCCAGCGCAGAAGAATTTCAATCTGTTGCAACGCAGCGCTTTCGATACTGTCAACATGCCCTAGCGGCGGTGTCAGCAGAGGTCTAGTATGAGCCGCACCCACGTCAGCCAGGAGGTAAACCATGTCGGCCACCAAGAAGCCTGTAAATACCCCGTTGCACTTACTCCAACAACTCTCGGGCAGCCTGCTCGAGCATTTGGAAAACGCTTGTTCGCAAGCCTTGGCTGATGCTGAAAAACTGCTCGCCAAACTGGAAAAACAGCGCGGGAAAGCGCAGGAAAAATTGCACAAATCCCGTACCAAATTGCAGGATGCTGCCGCAGCCGGTAAAGCCAAGGCACAAACCAAAGCAAAAGGTGCAGTGAAAGAACTTGAGGACTTGCTCGATGCCCTCAAGGATCGTCAATCCGAAACGCGCGGCTACATTCTGCAACTCAAGCGCGACGCTCAAGAAAGCCTGAAACTGGCCCAGGGTGTCGGTCGTGTACAAGAGGCTGTCGGCAAGGCGTTGTCCCTGCGTTCGGCCAAGCCTGCTGCCGCCCCTGCCAAGAAAGCCGCCGCTAAACCGGCTGCTGCAAAAGCACCGGCCAAGCCTGCTGCCAAGGCTCCAGTGAAAGCTGCCGCAAAACCTGCGACGAAAAAACCGGTTGCTGCCAGCGCTGCAAAACCGGCGGCTAAAACGACGGCTGCCAAGCCTGCCGCCAAGCCAGTGGCTGCAAGAACAGCTGCCGCTAAACCTGCTGCAAAAACCGCTGCTGCGAAACCAGCCGTGGCGAAAACCGCAGCGGCAAAACCAGCTGCAAAATCGGCAGTAAAACCAGCCGCTAAAACGGCCGCTGCAAAACCTGCTGCCAAGCCGGCAGCAAAACCTGCCGTTGCTAAAACTACTGCAGGCAAGCCAGCTGCAAAACCGGCTGCTAAACCAGCTGCAAAAGCTGCGGCGAAACCTGCTGCCAAAACGGCTGCCGCGAAACCCGCTGCCGCTGCCAAACCTGCTGCAGCGAAACCAGCAGCCAAACCTGCCGCTGCCAAACCAGCTGCCGCGAAGCCAGCAGCAAAACCTGCTGCCAAGCCCGCCGTGAAAAAACCGGCCGCTACTGCCAAGCCAGCGACTGCACCCGTTGCCAAACCAGCGACTCCAACGCCGTCGCCAGCTGCATCGGCTTCGCCTGCTCCAGCAGCCTCCACCTCGACCCCATCGTCTGCGCCAACGCCAGCCGCACCGTCGAGCACCACCCCAACCAGCGCTTCCTAAGTGCCGGTTGCCGCGACGCGCAGCTGATGCAGCGCGTCGCGGTCCAGGTGGACGGCGCCCGCCGTCACACCTTCCAGCCAGACCGTTAGATCGGTCACCTCATACTGCGGCCAACTCTGTGCCGATCGCTCCAGCCGCAACAACAGATGCCGCTCGGCTTCCAGCTCCAGGGTCTTCACTTGTTCGCGCAACGTATTCAGCTCGGCGTCCTTTTTCGCGACGGCTTTCCATTGCATACGCAATGCTCGCAGTGGTCGCACGACATCGGCATCCCAGGGCTCGGCCACGTCGCGAAGCAGCTGCAATCGTTGCTCGTTGCAGGCGACGCCTCGGTCTCCCAGCCATAACCCACAGAGCAGCAGGCACACATTCACGCCTGCCGACTGCAATTGCAGGCAGGCGTCTTCAACGCCGGGACGCGCGTAGGTGGTAAGGGAAAAGCTCCACAGGTCAGAGGACATAGTGCTACTCGCGCCAGTTGCGAGCGAAGCTGGTAGACTCCGCCGCCATTATGATTCGACTTCAGAACCTGACTTTACAGCGTGGCCCTCAACGTCTGCTAGAAGACGCTGAGCTGACCCTGCACGCCGGCCACAAAGCCGGCCTCATCGGTGCCAACGGCGCCGGCAAATCGAGCCTGTTCGCCTTGATCCGGGGCGAACTGCACCCGGACTCGGGTGACTGCTTCCTGCCGGCTGACTGGCGCATCGCCCACATGCGCCAGGAAATCGAGACCCTCGAACGCCTGGCGGTCGACTACGTGCTCGATGGTGACCTGCGCCTGCGTGAGGTGCAACGCGACCTCGCCGCGGCTGAAGCCTCCCATGACGGCGCGGCTCAGGCCCGCCTGCACTCGGAACTCGACAGCGCCGACGGGTACACCGCCGACGCTCGTGCCCGCAAGCTGCTGGCCGGCCTTGGGTTCACCAACGAGCAGATGGATCGTCCGGTAGGAGATTTCTCTGGTGGCTGGAGGATGCGTCTGAACCTGGCGCAGGCTTTGATGTGCCCCTCGGACCTGTTGCTGCTCGACGAACCGACCAACCACTTGGACCTCGACGCCATCATCTGGCTCGAAGATTGGCTGAAAAGCTATCCGGGCACCTTGCTGCTGATTTCCCACGACCGGGACTTCCTCGACGCCGTGGTCGATCACGTCGCCCACGTTGACCAGCGCAAGATCACTCTGTACCGCGGTGGTTATAGCGCCTTCGAACGCGCCCGTGCCGAACGCCTGGCCCAGCAACAGCAAGCCTACGAGAAGCAGCAGGCGCAACGTGCGCACATGGAAAGCTACATCGCCCGTTTCAAGGCCCAGGCCACCAAGGCCCGTCAGGCCCAGAGCCGGATCAAGGCGCTGGAGCGGATGGAGGAACTGTCCGCCGCCCACGTCGATTCGCCGTTCGACTTCGTCTTCCGCGAATCGCAGAAAATCTCCAGCCCGTTGATTGATCTGTCGGATGCTCGCCTGGGTTATGGCGACAAAGCCGTGCTGGAGAAGGTCAAGCTGCAACTGACCCCCGGCGCACGGATCGGTTTGCTCGGCCCGAACGGCGCCGGTAAATCGACCCTGATCAAAAACCTCGCCGGTGAACTGTCGCCGCTGGCCGGTCGCCTGACCCGTGGCGAGAACACGGTCGTGGGCTACTTCGCCCAGCATCAGCTGGACTCTCTCGATTCCAAGGCCAGCCCGTTGCTGCATTTGCAGCGCCTGGCACCGACCGAGCGCGAGCAGACCCTGCGTGATTTCCTTGGCGGTTTCGACTTCCGTGGAGCGCGCATCGATGAGCCGGTGCTGAATTTCTCCGGTGGCGAAAAGGCCCGCCTGGCCCTGGCATTGATTGCCTGGGACCGGCCGAACCTGTTGTTGCTCGACGAACCGACCAACCACCTGGACCTGGAAATGCGCCTCGCGCTGACCATGGCCCTGCAGGAATTCAGTGGCGCAGTGCTGGTGGTCTCCCACGATCGTCATTTGCTCAAAAGCACCACCGACAATTTCTATCTGGTGGCGGACGGCAAGGTCGAGGAGTTCGACGGCGACCTCGAAGACTATGCTCGTTGGCTGGTCGACTACCGTCAGCGCAACGCCCCGGTCAGCAACACCCCGGTCAACCCGGACAAGACCGACAAGAAGGCCCAGCGCCAGGCTGCTGCTGCGTTGCGTCAGCAACTGGCACCGCACAAGCGTGAGGCTGACAAGCTCGAAGCCGAGTTGGGCAAGCTGCACGAGAAACTGGCGAAGATTGATACCAGCCTCGGCGACAGCGACATCTACGAACCGGCGCGCAAGAACGATTTGCGTGATTTGCTGGCTGAACAGGCCAAGCTGAAGGTGCGTGAAGCCGAGCTCGAAGAAGCCTGGATGGAAGCTCTGGAATTGCTCGAAAGCATGCAGGCGGAGCTGGAGGCGTTGTCCTGATGGAAGCTTTCAAGCTGCCGGCGGGGTGGGGCGAGCCGATCTGGTTCGCTGCGCAAATCCTGCTGATTCTGTTGGCCGGTTACATCGCCCAACGCTTCGTCGCTAAATGCCTGACTCGCCTGGGTGAACGCTACCCGTTTCCACCGCAGCTGCTGATGCCGCTGCGCGGTGGTTTGCGCTGGCTGATCATGGGCAGTGCGCTGATTTTCGTGCTGGAGCGCCTCGGCGTCTCGGCCACCGTGCTCTGGACCGCGTTGTCCGGGTTTGTGGCGGTGGCGGCGGTGGCGTTCTTCGCCATGTGGAGCGTGCTCTCAAACCTGCTCTGCGCGATCCTGATCTTCACCGTCGGCCCGTTCCGCATCGGTGACGTCGTGGAACTGGTGGACACCACCGACAAGCCCGGCGTCAAAGGTCGGGTGGTGGCGATCAATCTGCTTTACACCACGCTGATTGAAGCGGAAGAACTTGGGACGGGTAGCGCCATGGTGCAAGTGCCCAACAGCCTGTTCTTCCAGCGCTCGGTTCGGCGCTGGCGCGGCACGGATGTGTTTCCGTTGAGCGGGATTGAAAAGTAAGCCTGCTGTTGCCTGACCGTCCGCCTTCGCGAGCAAGCCCGCTCCCACAGTTGACCGCGTTTTTGTTTAGAGACTCGGTTTAATGTGGTAGCGGGCTTGCTCGCGAAGGGGCCTTCAAGTCATAAAACGCTGGTCGGCAGTCGCTCTGTCCGACAAAAAATCGGTAGTCATCCGCCCAAAGCCGCATTAGCTTAGATGTCTGTCACGAGTCTGAGTCGAGGTGTGCAATGGAGCTTCAAACATGGCTGGCGTTTTTTGCCGCCTGCTGGGTAATCAGCCTGTCTCCCGGTGCCGGCGCCATTGCGTCGATGTCCAGTGGACTGCAATACGGTTTCTTGCGCGGTTACTGGAACGCCCTGGGCCTGCAATTGGGCCTGGCATTGCAGATCGCGATTGTTGGCGCCGGCGTGGGCGCGATTCTCACGGCATCGGCCACGGCTTTCTACGCGATCAAGTGGTTCGGCGTGGCGTACCTGGTTTACCTCGCGATCAAGCAATGGCGCGCACTGCCCAGCGACATGAGCGATGACGCGGCCGTGCGTCAGATTGGCAAGCCGCTGGCGTTGGTGTTCCGTGGATTCCTGGTCAACATCAGCAATCCCAAGGCGCTGGTGTTCATGCTGGCGGTGTTGCCGCAGTTTATTGATCCACACGCGCCGCTGCTGGCCCAATACTTGATCATTGGCGTGACCATGGTCTGTGTCGACCTGATCGTCATGGCCGGCTACACCGGGTTGGCGTCGAAGGTGCTGCGCCTGTTGCGCACGCCCAAGCAGCAAAAACGCATGAACCGCACGTTTGCCGGGCTGTTCATTGGTGCGGCTGCGTTTATGGCGACCCTGCGCAAAGCCGCGGTGTAAACCTCTCAAGGGAGACCCGATCCATTGTGGCGAGCGAGCTTGCTCGCGCTGGGCTGCGCAGCGGCCCCAATAGTGCGAGCGCTGCGCACTCGAGCAAAAGGAGCAAGCTCCCTCGCCACAGGGTGATCGGCTTCAGGCTTAGCGCAGGATGACCGGCGCAGTATCCGGCGGCAGGTCGTTGCGCGGCTGCGGTTGTCCTGACGGCACATAACTGCCATCCCCCAGCTGTTCGCTCAACTGACGCGCCACATCTTCGCCCAACGACCTCGACACGTCCCGCACCACCCGTGGCCGGTTCAGCGAGACGTGGATATCCCGATCATTCACCACTTTGGTGTCCTGGGCTTCGCCCATGGCCGTGAACGCCGAGGTGATCTCGTAGGTCCTGGTGTTGATCAGGCTGAAATCCGCCACCAGGGTCAGTGCCAGCACCGCCGAATAGCTGTCGGTATTGGCCAGCTCATTCATGTCCTGGGTGAAGTCGATGTCCGACAGCGTGCCGAACAGCACGTAGTCGGCGCCTTTGAAGTGGCCAGCCTTGATGCGTTTGATCACGTCGTACACATCGCTTTTGGCGCTGGCGGTGTAGGGCGTGCCCTGGATCAGCTGGAACATTCCGGTCTTGAGCATCTGACCTTTGATGTCACCACTGAAGCGGCGGATTTCGGTCTGCTCCAGGTAGCTGTTCTGCGTGGTGTACTCGTCATAACTGGACGAGCCACTGGCGCCGTAATAGTCCTGCTGATGATTGTCCCGGGCCGCGATCACGTGGACGTATTGATCCACGCTGGCCGCGTAGGCAAGGTCGGTGACAGCGATTTTCGGGGCCGCCTGTACGCCAACGGCGCAGGCCAGGGTCAAAATGCCAATCCATGCACGCATTGCTTAGCGCTCCGTGGTCTTGCGGATTTCTTTCTCGTCCATCCACTCGGCCAGCCCGCTTTCGACATCGACCAACTGCAGGCTGAATTTGTAGAAGACGTCCTTGTAATCGTTGCTGCGCTTGACGATGGAGCTGATCGAGCCTTCCAGGCGATAGCGAGCGGCGATCATGTTGCCGGTTTTGGCCACTGTGCTCTTTTTGTACAGACCGCTCTGGTTTTGCAATTTCAGATGGTCGACCTGACTCTGCAGGTCCGTGTTGTCGCTGGCAAAGCGCGCGGTGCCGGAACGCATCAGCTGGGTTTTGATCGACGTGGTGATCTCCCGGGTATCGATGTATTCGCTGGTCTTGTTCATCACGTCGTACACCTGAACCACCGGGCGGCCTTTCAGGACGCCGGACTGGGCGAGGGAGCGGGTCATGCTTTCCGCGATCATTTGCAGGTCGGTCGAGCCGAATTCGTTGGTGATCAATTCCACGGCTTTCGGGTCGCCATAGCTGATATTGCCGCTGCCCAATACCGGCGAGCGGTTTTCGGCGCAGCCACCGATCAGCAGCACGGCCAGGGCAAGGAACGAAACGCGTACAAACATGGGCAAAGTCTCAGGTGGGCGGTTCACGGTGTATTGATCTCCAGGCGGAAATCCACGGCTTGGGGCACGGGGGCGATGGCCGGCAGAAAACTCGTTTGCTCGGCATACAGAGTCAGGCTTTTCCAGGTGTCGGCTTCGGTCACCGGAAAACCTTCTGCCCCCAGCCAAAGATAGCGGTAATAGAGCGTTCGGTTACGGGTGTCGATGTTGCTCAACTGCGTGTTGACCGTCAGGAAACCGTTTTCCCTGGCCATGCGCATCGGGCCGATGGCCACGTTTTCGATCGGTCCGGTGGCCATGACTTTGCTCGCGGCACTGCCCGGTTCCGGCGGCGGTGGCGGGGTGGCGCAACCGGCCAACAGGGCCAGTGCGACAACGGCGAAGCATTTCAATCCCATGAAAATCTCCGTTCAGGGTTGGGCAGGGCTGATGGCAGCCTGCGGTGCGGGAAGGGTGTCGAGCTGCAGGGCGACATCGGCGGCGAACCGGCGGTCACCCACGGCGCGCAGGCTGAAGGCCTGGTGGGTCTGATCCACCTTGAACCTGACCGGTGCTGCGTCCGGTGCGTTGGGCAGCGTCAGTTGGTGCTGGCCTTTCTTGAGCCGCAGGCGGGCAATCAGCGTCTTGTCCGGCAACGTACGCCAGCCGCGGGTATCGGCGTCTTCGCGTTGCGTCTGCTGCAGGAGCGTTTCCTCAAGTTTCTCGGGTCTGTGCTTTTTCAGATAGGCCAGGTACTCGACATTGGACCGGGCGCGATGGAGCGTGCGCTGGATGATGCCCGGCATGTCATCACGCAAGGTGCGCCGCGACATATCGCCAAAGCTGTTGAGCAACGTCAGTTTGTGTTTTTTGCCGTCCACCATGACGAAGTCCACCGGTGGCGTGGAGGTGTCGGGGACAAGGATCGGGAGCGACATGTTGGTGATGTAGGTTTCACCTTCGACATCCACCGAAATTGGCACGCGCACCGAGCTGCGCGCGGGCGCCAGGCCGGTTTGCACGATCAGCAAAACGTCGACCTCGCCCGACTTCAGTGGGGATTTGGCCAGGTTGCGCAAAGCTTGTTCGAGCAGCGGCGTATTGGGGCGCAGTTCAATGGCCTGGCGATAGCCCGGTGCGGCGAGGTCTTTCTCGTTCAGCGATTCATAAATGAAACCGGCGAGGTAATGGCTGAACGCACTCTGGTAGCTGTTCTTCAGCGCGATCACTTCGGGGGCGTCGAGGGTCGCTACCGGGTAGCCCTGAAGGTCCTGGAATTTCATCGCGGCCCCTTCTTCCTTCGCCTGGTTTTCCAGTTCCAGGTATTGCTTGTCACGCTTGTCGGCAATGGTTGCTTCGCGCTCGTGGGTTTTCTTGATCATGACGCGCGCCAGTTCCGTTTCAGAACCGGAGAGCAGCATCAGGGCCATTTGCGTGGTCAGGGCGACTCTCTCGAAATCGTAGCCAGCGTATAACCGCACCTTGTCGTTGGCGCTGTAACTGTTGAACTCGGTGAATGTTTTGAAAGGGACGAACAGGGGCGAATTGTCCCACCCTTCGATCAGTCGGTCGGCGTAGTCCCACTGTTGATAACTGTCGGTGAGATTGCCGGTGAGGCGCAGCAATTCGCCTTTTTCGAAGTGGTAAAGCAAGTCGCCCGGGGGAATGGGATTGTTGCGGTCGAGTACGGCAACCGCACCGTCGAGCTGCCCGGCCTTGAAATACTCGAGTGTTTCGCCCAGTTCCGCGTTGTAGTCACGCATCGTGGGACAGCCGCTCAGTAGCAAACAGGCACTGAGTACAAATATGAAGCGCAGGCGGGTGGCCATTTGCTGTGTGTCTTCCTTGAAAATAAGCCGCCATGAGGCGGCAATTTATAGACTTGGATGATGGCACTTTGTTCCTGTACTCCAGCGGCCGTCGCAGACAAAGCTTGAGTGAATCTCACTGGAAGTGAACAATGTGTTACTTCGTATTTCCAATTGAGATTCATTCATGACTGCCCCGTCCCGTTTCCTGGCCTGGCTGGTGTTGCCGCTGTTTGCCTTGTGCAGTTTCAATCTGCTGGCTTCCACCGTGGAAGGCGCGCCGCAAGCCCTGCATTTGCTCGATTACATCGGTGCGGATTACCCGCAGACGGTGCAAGCGGGCAAGGTCGTCGACGAGTCCGAATACCGCGAGCAACTGGAATTCATCAAGGTCTTGCAAGGCTTGATCGCCGCGATGCCGGCCAAACCTGAAAAAGCCGGGCTGGAGCAGGGCGTCAGCACGTTGCGCAATGCAATCGATGCCCGTCAGGACGGCGCGGATGTGGCCCGTCAGGCTCGACAACTCGGTGCGAAACTGGCCGTGACTTATGAAGTCAGTCAGGCGCCGATCATTACCCCGGACCCGACCCGTGGTGCGCCGTTGTACGCCCAGCATTGCTCGGTCTGCCATGGCGAAACGGGAGCTGGCGACGGCCCGGCGGGTGTCGGTCTGACGCCGCCGCCGGCCAATCTGCGTGATATGGCGCGCGTGGATCACCTGAGCCTCTACGCGATCTACAGCACCTTGGGCCTGGGTGTCGAAGGCACGGACATGCCGGCCTTCGCCGATCAGCTGGACGATCGTCAGCGTTGGGACCTGGCGACTTACATCGCCAGCTTCAGTGCCGACCCGGCCGCAGCCACATCCGAAAAAACCTACAACATCGCCGATCTCGCTCGTCAGACGCCGGCCGAAGTGCAGGCCGCCGACGGCCCACAAGCCGCCGCGATGTTCCGTGCGCAACGTGCACAGCCGCCGCAGGTCAAGCGTGGCCCGGCGCAGTTGCTTGACTACACCGCTGCCACCCTGGACAAAAGCCTCTTGGCCTACCGTGCCGGCGATCACGATCAAGCCTATGACTTGTCGGTAGCGGCCTATCTGGAAGGCTTCGAACTGGTCGAGAGCTCGCTGGACAACGTCGACGCCAACGTGCGCAAGGACACCGAAAAATCCCTGATGGCTTACCGTCAGTCGTTGCAGGACGGTTTGCCGGTGGCCCAGGCTCAGGAGCGTCTGGACGCGGCCAAGGCCAAGTTGAAGGAGTCCGCCGGGCTGCTGGGCAGCGATGGCTTGAGCTGGTCCTTGAGTTACATCTCCGGATTGCTGATTCTGCTGCGCGAAGGCCTGGAAGCGATTCTGGTGCTGGCGGCGATCCTGGCGTTCCTGCGTAACACCGGCCAGCAGTCGGCGGTGCGCAGCGTCAACGTCGGTTGGGGGCTGGCGCTGTTGGCCGGTCTGGCAACCTGGGCGTTGGCTGCGTACGTGATTGATGTCAGCGGTTCGCAACGTGAATTGCTGGAAGGCGCGACGGCGTTGTTCGCCGCCGTGATGGTGCTTTGGCTCGGCGTGTGGATGCACGACCGTCGCCATGCGGCGGCGTGGCAGGATTACATCAAGAGCAGCCTGGTGGGCGGCGGGGGACGCTTCGGCTTTGCGACGCTGGCGTTTTTCTCGGTGTATCGCGAGCTGTTTGAAGTGATTCTGTTCTACGAGACCCTATGGCTGCAGGCAGGTCCTGCGGGGCATAACGCGGTGTTGGCCGGTGGTGCGACGGCGCTGGTGCTGCTGATCGGGCTGGCGTGGGTGATCCTGCGCGGCTCACAGAAACTGCCGCTGTCGTTGTTCTTCAGCATCAACGCCGGTCTGCTGTGCGCGTTGTCGGTGGTGTTCGCCGGGCATGGTGTGAAGGCGTTGCAGGAAGCCGGGATCTTCGGCACACGGCCGGTGCCGTTCTTTGACTTCGACTGGCTGGGGATTCACGCGGATGCGTATTCGCTGAGTGCTCAGGCGGTGGCGATCATTGCGATCATTGTGTTGTATGGCCGTAGCTGGATGGCGGAGAAGCGGCGGGTGCAGGTTTCTTAAGAGCATTCACTGCGCTCATATCGCGGGCAAGCCCGCTCCCACAGGTTTAGCGTTAACCTTGTGGGAGCGGGTTTGCCCGCGATGCTTTTTAACAGAGGAAAACACAATGCGTGTCTGGATCGATGCCGACGCTTGCCCACGGGCGGCCAAGGATCTGGTGGTGAAGTTCGCCCTCAAGCGCCAGTACGAAGTGGTGCTGGTGGCGGGACAGCCGCAGATCAAACCGGGGCTGGCCCTGGTGAAGCTGATCGTGGTGCCCAGCGGTCCGGATGCCGCCGATGATTACCTGGTGGAACACGCGGTGCCGGGTGAGCTGGTGATTTGCAGCGATGTGCCGCTGGCCGACCGGCTGGTGAAAAAGGGCGTTGCCGCGCTGGATCCACGGGGCGAGGAGTTCGATGCGCAGAATATGGGCGATCGGCTGGCGGTGCGTAACCTGTTCACCGATCTGCGTGAACAGGGCCAGATGAGCGGCGGGCCGGCGCCGTTTGGTGAGCGCGAGAAGCAGGCGTTTGCGAATGCGCTGGACCGGATACTCACGCGGCTGACCCGCAAGGCCTGAGCCTTACCCAAAACAAATGTGGGAGCGGGCTTGCTCGCGAATGCGGTGTGTCATTCAGCATTGATGTCGACTGATACACCGCATTCGCGAGCAAGGCCGCTCCCACATTAGTTCGTGTTACACATCATTTTCGTGGGTCAGTTCGAGCACGCGGTCGACCAGTTTGTTGATACCCGATGCGGCCTCACTGATGCTCTGCGCCAGCATGTAAGCCGGGGTGCATACCAGTTTGCGCGCCTTGTCTTCGACGATATCGCTCACCGCGCATTCCTGGTGGGTGGCGCCCATCTTGTTCATGGCGGCAGCGGTATCGGCGTCGTTGCCGATGGTGCAGGTCACGCCCGGGCCATAGATTTTCGCCGCCAGCGCTGGCGAAATGCAGATCAACCCCACCGGTTTGCCCGCTTCGGCAAACGCTTCGGTCAGCGCCAGTACGTCCGGTTGAACGGTGCAGCCAGCGCCTTCGATAGCGAAGTTCGACAAGTTCTTGGCCGCGCCGAAACCACCGGGCACGATCAGCGCGTCGAAGTCTTCGACGCTAGCCTCACGAATATCCTTGATGTCGCCCCGGGCGATCCGCGCCGATTCCACCAGCACATTGCGCGACTCGGGCATTTCGTCGCCGGTCAGGTGATTGATCACATGCAATTGCGAGATATTGGGGGCAAAGCACTGCACCTCGGCGCCGCGCTGGTCCAGGCGCAGCAAGGTAATCACACTTTCGTGGATCTCGGCGCCGTCGTACACGCCACAGCCGGAAAGGATCACTGCAATTTTTTTGCTCATGGGTTTTTCTCCAGATTCATGGCGTTAAATGTCCACTAATTTGTCACTCGTTGCCATAGGGTTAATTCGCGGCTACACCTAGCATCTGTCCTCAAGATTCCGATCAGGGCGCGTCAATGGACTTCATTCTGTATGCGGTGCCGTTTTTCTTTGTGCTGATTGCCGTCGAGCTGCTGGCGGACCGTTGGCGCGGGGTGAGCAATTATCGGGTGGCGGACGCGATCAACAGCATCAGCACCGGTGTGTTGTCGACCACCACGGGCCTGTTGACCAAAGGCGTCGGCCTGGTGACCTATGCGTTTGCCCTCAAGCATCTGGCGCTGTTCGAACTGTCGGCCGACAGCGTTTGGGTCTGGGTGTTTGCTTTCGTCCTCTATGACTTCTGCTACTACTGGCTGCACCGCATGGGCCACGAGCGCAACATCCTCTGGGCCGCGCATTCGGTGCACCACCAGAGCGAGGACTACAACCTCTCCACGGCCCTGCGTCAGACCAGTACCGGCTTCCTGTTGAGCTGGATTTTCTACCTGCCGATGGCGGTGCTCGGCGTGCCGCTGCTGGTGTTCATCAGCGTCGCCGCGCTGAACCTGCTGTATCAATTCTGGGTGCATACCCGGCACATTCCCAAGCTCGGCTGGTTCGAGTGGTTCTTCGTCACACCGTCCAATCATCGGGCTCACCATGCACAGAACGCTCTCTACATGGATCGCAACTACGGCGGGGTGTTCATTATTTGGGACCGTCTATTCGGCTCGTTCCAGGAAGAAGACGACAACGAGCCGGTGATTTTCGGCGTGACCACGCCGCTGGCGAGCTGGAATCCGTTGTGGGCGAACGTGCAGTTTTACGCGCAGCTCTGGGATGACGCGCGGCGGGCGGAAAGCAAATGGGACAAGCTGCGGATCTGGTTCATGCGCACCGGGTGGCGGCCGGCGGATGTGGCGGCCAAGTACCCGATGAACAAACCGGACCTGAGCCAGTTCCGCAAATTCGAGGTGCCGCTGGACGGGCGTCAGCAGCTGTATGTGGCGCTGCAGTTCTGCGTCTACATTGCGCTGGGCAGCTACTTGATGAACCTTGAGCCGCGTTTGCCGACCGCCGCACTGGTGTTGGGCTGGGGCGCGGTGGCATTGGGCTTGTTTACGCTGGGCATGGCCCTGGAGAATCGCCCGCAGGCATTGAAGCTGGAGCTGTTGCGGCTGGCATCGAATGTGCCGCTGGTGTGGCTGGCGCCGGTGGTCGGGCTGTGGCCGGCCAGCGCGGTGGGCTGGATCGGCCTGCTCAGCTACAGCCTGCTCAGCGGCATCGGTCTCTACTGTTGCAGGGACCGCTTCACTCGATTGGCGTCTTAGTCTCGGCAGCCTTGGCCAGCTCGGCTTGCTCGTCGGCGTAGATCTTCTTCGCCAGGCGAGCATTCTTGAAGCGCCGACGCAGCCACAGACCCAGGCCCAGTACCAGCAGGGCGCCGAGCACCCATAGCTCGTACTTCTTGACGCTGCCCAGCATGCCCTCGAGCACCGCGCCGAAGTGATACGCCGCAGCGGCCAGTGCAGCCGCCCAGATCGCCGCACCAATCCCGTTCAGCAGCAAATAACGTCCCGGCGGATAGCCCGACAGGCCGATCGCCACCGGCATGACCGTGCGCAATCCATAGACAAAACGGAAACTCAGCACCCAGATGTCCGGGTGTTTGCGGATATGTTCCAGCGCCCGGTCACCCATCATTTGCCAGCGTGGTTTGCGCGCGAGCAATTTGCGGCCGTGCTTGCGCCCGAGGAAATACCACAGCTGATCGCCGGCATAACTGCCGCAGAACGCCACGATCGTGACGATCTTGATGTCCATGTATCCGCGGAACGCGAGGAAGCCTGCGAGCACCAGAATGGTTTCGCCTTCGAAGAACGTGCCGAGAAAAAGGGCGAAGTAGCCGAATTCCTGAAGAAATTGTTGGAGCATTGTCTGGATGCTGGCGAAATGAACGCGCAGCCTACGCCTTCGTGCACATTCATGAAAGTGTCCAAATGTGTCTCGACGTGAACAATTCCTACAAGGACAATGGAATGCGGCTACGTGACGCAGGGATGCACATAACTGTCATACGTTGGTCATAATGGCCGCTTATAACTGTCACGCTCGCCCCCAGCGCGGGCTCAGGAGTCTGCCGTGAGCTTTACCCCCGCCAACCGTTTGTTTCCTGCAACCCGCCTGCGTCGCAACCGCCGTGATGATTTCTCGCGTCGACTGGTCCGTGAAAACTTTCTGACCGTCGATGACCTGATCCTGCCGGTGTTCGTGCTGGACGGTGAAAACCGTCGCGAAGCGGTGGCGTCGATGCCGGGCGTGGAGCGCCTGACCATCGATCTGTTGCTTGAAGAAGCGGCCAAGTGGGTCGAGTTGGGGATTCCCGCGCTGGCGCTGTTCCCGGTGACGCCACCGGAGCTCAAGTCCCTGGACGCCGCCGAAGCCTGGAACCCTAACGGCATTGCCCAGCGCGCCACCCGCGCACTGCGTGCGCAGTTCCCGGAACTGGGGGTGATCACCGACGTGGCGCTCGACCCGTTTACCACCCACGGTCAGGATGGCATCCTCGATGAAGAAGGCTACGTGCAGAACGACATTACTGTCGACGCACTGGTCAAGCAGGCCCTGTCCCACGCAGAGGCCGGCGCTCAGGTGGTAGCCCCGTCGGACATGATGGACGGTCGCATCCAGGCCATCCGCGAAGCCCTCGAGCTGGCCGATCACGTCAACGTGCGGATCATGGCCTACTCGGCCAAGTACGCCAGCGCTTATTACGGCCCGTTCCGCGATGCGGTGGGTTCGGCGCTGAACCTGGGCAAGGCCAACAAGGCCTCCTATCAGATGGACCCGGCCAACAGCAACGAAGCCCTGCACGAAGTGGCGGCGGACTTGTCAGAAGGCGCGGACATGGTCATGGTCAAGCCGGGCATGCCGTATCTGGACATCCTTTACCGGGTCAAAGAAGAATTTAAAGTGCCGACCTTTGTGTATCAGGTCAGCGGTGAATACGCCATGCACATGGCGGCCATCCAGAATGGCTGGTTGAGTGAAGGGGTGATCCTTGAATCCCTGACCGCTTTTAAACGTGCAGGTGCTGATGGCATCCTGACTTACTTTGCCGTGCGTGCCGCTCAATTGTTACGAGAGCAGAAATAGCCCTCCCAGGAACATTCCATGAATACCGAAGGACTCACTGAAGTTGCCGTAAAAGAAGCTCAACCGGTGGTCGAGCAAATCGCCGAGACCCCGCCGGAGCTGGAGCCCGCTCCGCCCGCGGCGGTCACGGAACCCGTGACCGCCGCGCCGGCGATTGCCATTCCCGGCCTGGATGACAGCAGCCTGTATATCCATCGCGAGCTATCGCAACTGCAGTTCAACATCCGCGTGCTGGAACAGGCGCTGGACGAGTCCTATCCATTGCTGGAGCGGCTGAAGTTTCTGCTGATCTTCTCCAGCAACCTGGACGAGTTCTTCGAGATTCGCGTGGCCGGCCTGAAAAAGCAGATCACCTTCGCCCGTGAACAAGCCGGCGCCGATGGCCTGCAACCGCACCAGGCCCTGGCCCGCATCAGCGAACTGGTACACGGTCACGTCGACCGCCAGTACGCGATCCTCAACGACATTCTGTTGCCGGAGCTGGAAAAACATCAGGTCCGCTTCATCCGTCGGCGTCACTGGACCACCAAGATCAAAACCTGGGTGCGCCGCTATTTCCGCGACGAGATCGCGCCGATCATCACCCCGATCGGCCTCGACCCGACGCACCCGTTCCCGTTGCTGGTGAACAAGAGCCTGAACTTCATCGTCGAACTCGAAGGCATCGACGCCTTCGGTCGCGATTCCGGTCTGGCGATCATCCCGGCGCCACGCCTTTTGCCGCGCGTCATCAAGTTGCCGGAAGAAGTGGGCGGCGCGGGCGACAACTATGTGTTCCTGTCGTCGATGATCCATGCGCACGCCGATGACTTGTTCCAGGGCATGAAGGTCAAGGGCTGCTACCAGTTCCGCCTGACCCGGAACGCCGACCTCGCGGTCGATACCGAAGACGTGGAAGACCTGGCCCGCGCGTTGCGCGGCGAGTTGTTCTCCCGTCGCTACGGTGACGCGGTGCGGCTGGAAGTCGCCGACACGTGCCCGAAACACCTGTCCGACTACTTGCTCAAGCAGTTCAACCTGCACGAGACCGAGCTGTATCAGGTCAACGGCCCGGTCAACCTGACTCGCCTGTTCAGCATTACCGGCCTGGACAGTCAGCGCGCCCTGCAATACATGCCGTTCACCCCGCAGATCCCGAAACTGCTGCAGAACAGCGAGAACATCTTCAGCGTGATCAGCAAGCAGGACATCCTGCTGCTGCACCCGTTCGAGTCGTTTACCCCGGTCGTCGACCTGCTGCGCCAGGCCGCGAAGGACCCGCATGTCTTGGCGGTCCGCCAGACGTTGTACCGCTCCGGCGCGAACTCGGAAATCGTCGATGCGCTGGTCGATGCCGCGCGTAACGGCAAAGAGGTTACCGCGGTAATCGAGTTGCGCGCGCGGTTCGATGAAGAGTCCAACCTGCAACTGGCCAGCCGTCTGCAAGCGGCCGGTGCGGTGGTGATTTACGGCGTGGTCGGCTTCAAGACCCACGCCAAGATGATGCTGATTCTGCGTCGCGAGGCCGGCGAGATCGTGCGTTATGCGCATTTGGGCACGGGCAACTACCACGCGGCCAACGCCCGCCTGTACACCGACTACAGCTTGCTGACCTCGGACGACGCCTTGTGCGAAGACGTCGGCAAACTGTTCAGCCAACTGATCGGCATGGGTAAAACCCTGCGCATGAAGAAGCTGCTGCACGCGCCGTTCACGTTGAAGAAGGGCATGCTCGACATGATTGCCCGCGAAACCCAGTTCGCCCTCGACGGCAAGCCGGCGCACATCATCGCCAAATTCAACTCGCTGACCGATCCGAAGATCATCCGCGCGCTGTACAAGGCCAGCCAGTCTGGCGTGCGCATCGATCTGGTGGTGCGCGGTATGTGCTGCCTGCGGCCGGGCATCGCCGGGGTCTCGCACAATATTCACGTGCGCTCGATCATCGGTCGCTTCCTGGAACACACCCGGGTCTTCTACTTCCTCAATGGCGGCGAAGAGCAGATGTTCCTGTCCAGCGCCGACTGGATGGAGCGCAACCTCGACAAGCGCGTCGAGACTTGCTTCCCGGTGGAAGGCAAGAAGCTGATCATGCGGGTCAAGAAAGAGTTGGAACTGTATCTCACCGATAACACTCACAGCTGGAGCCTGCAGGCGGACGGTCGCTACATCCGCAATACGCCAACCGGCAACCAGAACCCGCGCAGTGCGCAGGCGACCTTGCTGGAGCGGTTGGGTAGTCCGATCCTGACTGTTCGATAAAGCAGATTCGGCTGGGCAAAAAAAGGGCGATCCATGTGGGTCGCCCTTTTTGGTTTCCTACCTACCTGTGGCGAGGGAGCTTGCTCCCGCTGGACTGCGTAGCAGTCCCCTTCATTTCAGGGATAGACGGGGGCGCTTCGCACCCAAGCGGGAGCAAGCTCCCTCGCCACAGGGAATGTGTTCGCGCAGGTTTTTAGCGCACGTTCAGCGTGAAGCTGACCCGGGTCAGCCATTCCGCTTCAAGGGCGAAATCGGCCTGGGTCAGTTGGTTTTCGTCCAGCCAGTTTTCCGGAAATAGCACATCGAGGCTGTCGCGCTTGGCGTGCAAGACGACCTGCGGCATTTCCTGGGTGCCGCGGATGTGATGGAACAGAATCGCAAAGCGCAGCAGCACGCACAGGCGAATCAGCTTGATGCCGTCATCGCCAAAATCGGCAAACCGGTCCTTGGGAATATTGCGCCGGTGACCACGCACCAGTAGCGCGAGCATCAGTTGGTCTTCGCGGGAGAACCCGGCGAGGTCCGAGTGCTCGATCAGGTAGGCGCCGTGCTTGTGGTACTGATAGTGGGCGATGTCCAGGCCCACTTCATGGACCTTGGCGGCCCAGCCGAGCAGTTCGCGCCAGACGCCGTCGTCCAGGTCCCAATCCTTGGCCACTTGATCAAAGGCATGCAGGGCTTTGCGTTCGACCCGCGCCGCCTGTTCCAGATCGACGTGATAACGCTCCATCAGCGAGCTGAGGGTGCGTTCACGGACGTCTTCATGGTGATGACGGCCCAGCAGGTCATAGAGCACACCTTCGCGCAGGGCGCCTTCGCAGTGGTCCATGCGTTGCAGTTCGAGGGCGTCGAAGATCGCTTCGAGAATCGCCAGGCCGGCAGGAAAGATTGCGCGGCGGTCAGGCTTGATGCCTTCGAAGTCGATTTTCTCGACATCGCCCAGCTTCATCAGTTTGCGCTTGAGCCAGGCCAGGCCTTCGGCATTGACCTCGCCTGTGCCATGACCGCCGGCCTTCAGCGCCAGGCCGATGGCGCGGATGGTGCCCGAGGAGCCGATGGCTTCATCCCAGGTCAGGCGGTGCAGGGCGTGTTCGATGCTCATGATCTCCAGCCGCGCTGCGGTGTACGCCTGGGCGTAGCGGGCCGGGGTGATCTTGCCGTCCTTGAAGTAGCGCTGGGTGTAGCTGACGCAGCCCATTTGCAGGCTTTCGCGCAGCAGCGGTTCGAAGCGCTGGCCGATGATGAATTCGGTACTGCCGCCGCCGATGTCGGCCACCAGGCGTTTGCCCGGGGTGTCGGCGAGGGTGTGGGACACGCCGAGGTAGATCAGGCGCGCTTCTTCACGGCCGGAGATGACTTCCACCGGGTGACCGAGGATTTCTTCGGCGCGACGGATGAATTCATTGCGGTTGCGGGCTTCACGCAAGGCGTTGGTGCCGACGATCCGTACGGCGCCGGATGGCATACCGTTGATCAGTTGGGCAAAACGCTTCAGGCAATCGAGCCCGCGCTGCATGGATTCTTCGTTGAGCTGGCGCTCTTCGTCGATGCCGGCGGCCAGCTGCACCTTCTCCCCGAGACGTTCGAGAATACGGATTTCGCCGTTCTGGGCCTTGGCCACGACCATGTGAAAGCTGTTGGAGCCCAGGTCGATTGCGGCGATCAAGGACAGATTCTTGGCTTGGGATTGCGGCATGGTCATGGGGTCTCGGTCGATAACCTCGACATCGTGCCACGATCAAACGCTGCCGCCAACGCGCAGCGTTCAAAGCCTTGATCCAGCGCAGTTCCAGACAATGACCGCTGCGCGGTCAATCGCTAGCAGGCTAGCTCCCACATTGGAACGCGTACCCCTGTGGGAGCTAGCCTGCTAGCGATGAGGGCATTTAAGACGCTGAGGTTCTTTCAGGCTGTCGCTTCTACCGTCCCGATGAAATTCGCCAACTCCGCCGTCTGCGGATTCGCAAACAAAATCTTCGGATCCCCCACCTCATGCACCTTGCCATGGTGCATGAACACCAACTTATCCCCAACCTCCCGGGCAAAGCGCATTTCATGGGTGACCATGATCAGCGTCATCCCTTCTTTGGCCAGCTGCCGAACCACGCTCAGCACCTCATTGACCAGTTCCGGGTCCAGCGCCGAGGTGATCTCGTCGCACAACAAGACTTTGGGTGACATCGCCAACGCCCGGGCAATCGCCACCCGCTGCTGCTGTCCGCCCGACAGCCGATCCGGAAAGGCATCAAACTTTTCGCCCAGCCCGACCCGTTCCAGCATCTCCCGCGCCAGTTCGACCGCTTTGGCCTTCGGCACTTTTTGCACCACCTGCGGTGCGAGCATCACGTTTTCACCCACGGTCAGGTGCGGGAACAGGTTGAACTGCTGAAACACCATCCCGACTTTTTGCCGCAGGCTGCGCAAGTCGGCGCGGGCGGCGTCGAGGTATTCGCCGTCGACTTCAATTACGCCGTCGTTGATCGATTCCAGGCCATTGAGGGTGCGCAGCAAGGTGGATTTGCCTGAACCGCTGCGGCCGATGATCGCCACTACCTGGCCTTCCTCGACGCTCAGGTCGATGCCTTTGAGCACATGGTGGTCGCCGTAATATTTATGCAGGGCGGAAATTCTAAGCAGAGGCATGCAGTCTCCTTTCCAGATAGCGCGCACTGAGGGACAAGGGGTAGCAGAGCAGGAAGTAACCGAGGGCCACGAGGCCATAGACCATGAAGGGTTCGAAGGTCGCGTTGGCGAGCATGCCGCCGGTCTTGGTCAGTTCGGTGAAGCCGATGATTGAGGTCACGGCGGTGCCTTTGACTACTTGCACCGAGAAGCCCACGGTTGGCGCCACGGCGATGCGCAGCGCTTGCGGCAGGATCACGTAACGCAGTTGCTCCAGCGGATTGAGCGCCAGGCTCGACGAGGCTTCCCACTGGCCGTTGGGAATTGAATCGACGCAGCCGCGCCAGATCTCCGCCAGATAGGCGCTGGTGAACAGCGTCAGGGCCAGTGCCGCGGCCATCCACGGCGAAATCTCCACGCCGGCCAGCGCCACGCCGAAAAACACCAGAAACAGCTGCATCAACAGCGGCGTACCCTGGAACAACTCGATGTAGGTGCGGGCAATGTTGCGCGGCAGGGGCTTTTTCGAGAGGCGCATGACCATGATCAGCAAGCCGATCAGTCCGCCGCCGATAAACGCCACCATCGACAACGCCAGGGTCCATTGCAGGCCGGTGAGCAGGTTGCGTACGACGTCCCAGAAAGTGAAATCGCTCATTGGCTGCTCCTCGAAATGTAGCGACGGCCGATCCAGTTCAACAACTGGCGGATCAGCAGCGCCATGCACAGGTACAGCAGCGTGGTCAGGGCATAGGTTTCAAAGGCGCGGAAGTTGCGCGATTGAATGAAGTTGGCGGCAAAGCTCAATTCCTCGGTGGCGATCTGTGAACAGACCGCCGAGCCGAGCATGACGATGATGATCTGGCTGCTCAGCGCTGGCCAAACCTTGCCCAGTGCCGGCAGCAAGATCACGTGGCGGAACGCTTCGAATCGGCTCATCGCCAACGCAGCAGCGGCTTCCAGCTGTCCCCGGGGGATCGCCTGGATGCCGGCGCGGATGATCTCGGTCGAATAGGCGCCGAGGTTGATCACCATCGCCAGCACCGCCGCCTGCCATTCGGAAATCTGTACGCCCAGTGATGGCAAACCGAAGAAGATGAAAAACAGCTGCACCAGGAACGGTGTGTTGCGGATCAACTCGACGTAAACCGCGAAGATCGCCGAGAACGGGCGAATGTTCCACGCCCGCACCAGCGCCCCGACAATGCCCAGGCCCACCCCGAGCACCGCACCGATGGCGGTCAGCTCAAGGGTGAACAACGCGCCGCGCAGCAGCAGGTCAGTGTTTTGCACCACCGGCAGGAAGTCGAACTGATAGGCCATATCAAGTCTCCCGGGCGACGATCAGAGATCGGCCGGCAGCGGCTCTTTGAGCCAGGTCTGTGAGTTCTTTTCCAGCGCGCCGTCGGTCTTGGCGGTGGCGAGGATCTGATTGACCTTGCCCAGCAGCGCCGGCTCGTTCTTGTTCACGCCGACATAGACGGGCGAGTCCTTGAGCTTCACTTTCAGCGCAGGCACGCGTTTTGGATTTTTCTCGCTGATGGCCACCATCACCACGTTGCCACTGGCGATCAAGTCGACTTGCCCGGCGAGGTACGCGGCGATGGTCGAGTTGTTGTCTTCGAAGCGCTTGATCGTCACGCCCTCTGGAGCGACTTTGGTCAGCTCGATGTCTTCGATGGCGCCCCGGGTGACGCTGACGGTTTTGCCCTTGAGGTCGTCCAGGCCTTTGATGTCAGCATCAGGCGGGCCGAACACGGCGAGGTAGAACGGCGCATAGGCGCTGGAGAAGTCGATGACTTTCTCGCGCTCGGGGTTCTTGCCCAGGCTGGAGATCACCAGGTCGACCTTGCCGGTGGTCAGGAACGGGATGCGGTTGGTGCTGTTGACCGGCGTTAGCTCAAGCTTGACCTTGAGTTGGTCGGCCAGCAGTTTGGCGGTGTCGATATCGAGGCCGCGAGGTTTCATGTCCGGGCCGACCGAACCGAACGGTGGAAAGTCCTGAGGCACGGCCACTTTGAGGACGCCGCGTTTGACCACATCCTCCAGGCCGTCGGCGTGAGCGGGCGCCTGGCTCAGCATCAGGCTGGCAAACAGGGCAGTGAGAAGGGCGCTGTAACGCAGGGTCATGGCGAATCTCCGGATCGGCGAGGAATGAATGCTGCGGATCGACAGAGCACGGGCCATGCCAAGAAGCGGTTTTGGGTGGCGCAGGCCACGGTTTTGCTGACTCGTTCGGTCTTACTGGTCTGAACAGTGGCGGGGCGTTTCGCACCCTCATGGCGCACCCGTGAAAGGTGCCGAACCCCCATGGGGCACGACTTGCCGAGGGCAGCGAATAGCTTTACAACTAGCCGCTCATTGTCCTGGTTCATCTGAAAAACCATGAATTCGATTTCCCGAGCCGTACCTGAAGTGGCGCTGCAAGCCATCCGAAAACTGATCGCCGAGCAGGGTTTCGCGCCGGGCGATGCCTTGCCTTCGCAACGGGATCTGGCGGTGCAACTGGGGGTCAGTCGGGCATCGCTGCGTGAGGCGCTGTCGTCGTTGAGTGCGCTGGGCGTGATCAGTATCCAGCCGGGCAAGGGCGTGTTCGTGCAGTCGCCGGTCGATTTGCCGGGGGGCGATGGGGCGCTGAGCTGGCCATTCGCGGCCCAGGCATCGCCGTTGGATATTTTCCAGTTGCGCTATGCCCTGGAAGGTTTTGCCGCCGGTTTGGCGGCGGTGACGCTGAGCACGCACGAGCTCGATACGCTGGAGGACAACGTGGCCGCCATGCGCAATGAATTGAAGGCCGGCGACTTCGAAGCAGCGGCGCGACTGGATTTCGATTTTCACCGACGCATTCTTCTGGCCAGCGGCAATCAGGCGATGCTGAGCATCCTCACCGCCAGCGCCGACATCTTTCTGGAGAGCCAGAAGCTACCGTTCATCCGGGCCGAACGCGCCATGGAAACCTGGCAGGAACATCGCAAAATCCTCCGCGCGCTGGCCCGGCGCTCGTCCGGCGCGGCGCAGAAAGCCATGCAGGAGCATGTACGCAATGCCGCCTTGCGCACCGGAATTGCCTTCGTCGCTCCCGCCACCCCGTGACTTGAGCTATACCCAAAGTCATGCGGCACCATAGCGAGACTCAATCAACTGCACCTTCCTGAACGGGGGAAGGGCGGCTATGATGGGCCACGTTTTTTTATTGCTTACAACCCGGAGACATCCATGAGCAGCGATCTTATCAAGCACGTCACCGACGCTAACTTCGAAGAAGAAGTACTGAAGGCTGCTGGCCCTGTGCTTGTTGACTACTGGGCTGAGTGGTGCGGCCCTTGCAAAATGATCGCCCCGGTTTTGGACGAGATCGCTGGCACCTACGCTGGCAAGTTGACCGTTGCCAAGCTGAACATCGACGAGAACCAGGAAACCCCGGCCAAGCATGGCGTGCGTGGTATCCCGACTCTGATGCTGTTCAAGAACGGCAACGTTGAAGCGACCAAGGTCGGCGCACTGTCGAAGTCGCAACTGGCTGCCTTCCTCGACGCCAACATCTAAGCGTTGTTATAAAGCGTCATGAAAAGGCCCCGCATAATGCGGGGCCTTTTCGTTATTGAGGGCTAGACGCTCCGAAACTCAGGTGGTACATTCGGCCCCGCACTGGTTTCTCCACTGCCCCCTGCTAGCCGTCGCCGACGCACTCCTTTTCGAATAAGTACGCGATCCTGTCGCCTTCTCTGCGGCGCGGCCTCATTAAGCCAAAAGCTTAATTTCCCCCCCTCCATAAATGATTACGTCATTCCTATATGAATCTGACTGAACTCAAGCAAAAGCCGATTACCGAACTGCTCGAATTGGCCGAACAGATGGGCATAGAAAATATGGCCCGTTCGCGCAAGCAGGACGTGATTTTCTCCCTGCTCAAAAAGCACGCTAAAAGCGGCGAGGAAATCTCCGGTGATGGCGTGCTGGAGATTCTCCAGGACGGCTTCGGCTTCCTGCGCTCCGCTGACGCTTCCTATCTCGCCGGTCCGGACGACATTTACGTCTCGCCGAGCCAGATCCGTCGCTTCAACTTGCGCACCGGTGACACCATCGTTGGCAAGATCCGCCCTCCGAAGGAAGGCGAGCGTTATTTCGCGCTGCTCAAGGTCGACACGATCAACTACGATCGTCCCGAGAACGCGAAAAACAAGATTCTCTTCGAGAACTTGACCCCGCTGTTCCCGACTGTGCGCATGAAGATGGAAGCCGGCAACGGTTCCACCGAAGACTTGACCGGTCGTGTCATCGACCTGTGCGCCCCGATCGGCAAAGGCCAGCGCGGTCTGATCGTTGCACCGCCGAAAGCCGGTAAAACGATCATGCTGCAGAACATCGCAGCCAACATCGCGCGTAACAACCCTGAAGTTCATCTGATCGTATTGCTGATCGACGAACGTCCGGAAGAAGTAACCGAAATGCAGCGCACCGTGCGCGGCGAAGTGGTTGCCTCGACGTTCGACGAGCCGCCAACCCGCCACGTGCAGGTTGCCGAAATGGTGATCGAGAAGGCCAAGCGCCTGGTCGAGCACAAGAAAGACGTGGTGATCCTGCTCGACTCCATCACCCGTCTGGCTCGCGCCTACAACACCGTGATCCCGAGCTCCGGCAAAGTGCTCACCGGTGGTGTCGATGCCCACGCCCTGGAGAAACCGAAACGTTTCTTCGGCGCCGCGCGGAACATCGAGGAAGGCGGTTCGCTGACCATCATTGCCACCGCGCTGGTTGAAACCGGCTCGAAGATGGACGAAGTGATCTACGAAGAATTCAAAGGCACCGGCAACATGGAACTGCCTCTGGACCGTCGTATCGCTGAAAAACGCGTCTTCCCGGCCATCAACATCAACCGTTCCGGCACCCGCCGCGAAGAGTTGCTGACGGCCGACGACGAGTTGCAGCGCATGTGGATCCTGCGCAAGCTGCTGCACCCGATGGACGAAATCGCTGCCATCGAGTTCCTGGTCGACAAGCTGAAAACGACCAAGACCAACGACGAGTTCTTCTTGTCGATGAAGCGTAAGTAAGGCGGTTTTACATCCGCTAAAAATGGCGTCCTTCGGGGCGCCATTTTTTTTGCGCGAAAAATGGGAGGTTTGTGATTAACTCCGGTCAGTTAAAAAACAAAAAACGATCGTAAAAACAATCAACTGACTGGCCTTACTGTTTATGAGCACGCTTGCTTATCGAAGGGACATCGACGGCTTACGCGCAATCGCCGTGATTGCTGTGGTGCTGTTCCACTTTGGTGTTCCAGGGTTTACCGGCGGATTCGTCGGCGTGGACATCTTCTTTGTCATATCCGGCTACCTGATCACCTCGATCATCTGGAACCAGCGTCAGGCCGGGCGTTTCAGCTTTGTCGATTTCTGGGCCCGCCGTGCCCGACGAATCCTCCCTGCGTTGTTTGCGATGATCATTGCCGTGCTGGCGGTGGGTTGGTTCCTGCTGGCGCCCAAGGACTATGAAGAGCTGGGGCGCTCGGTGCGTTACCAGGTGATGTTTGTTTCCAACATCCTGTTCATGCGTCAGGACGGCTATTTTGATGTCGCTTCCGACCTCAAACCGTTGCTGCATACCTGGTCACTGGCGGTTGAAGAGCAGTTCTATATCGTCTTCCCGCTGTTGCTGACGCTGTTGTCGAGCCGTCTCAAGCATTGGCGACTGGCGCTGTTCGCGGTGTTGCTGGTGTCGTTCGGGCTCAGTGTCTGGGCCGTTGCGCATCATCCCGAGAAAGCGTTTTTCCTGTTGCCGATGCGTGCGTGGGAGCTGTTGGCTGGCGCGATGCTGGCTGTTGCGCCCAGAAGCCAATGGCGTCTGACCACCGCTGGCGCTCAGATGGTCAGCCTGGTCGGGTTCGGGATGATTCTACTGGCGGTCGTGGGTTACGACAGAAGCACGCCATTTCCCGGTGCCGCAGCGTTGCTGCCGACCCTGGGTGTGGTTGCGCTGATCTGGGCCAACGGCCACCGGCAGACCCTGGTCGGTGAATTGCTGGCCAGTCGTGTGCTGGTCGGCCTCGGGTTGATTTCCTATTCCTGGTACCTGTGGCATTGGCCGGTGTTTGTCTTTGCCAGTTACGCCAGTGTCGAGGAGCCCGGTCCGTTTGATATTGCCGGCCTGATTCTGCTCACCCTGGTGCTGGGTTACTTGTCGTGGAAATTCGTCGAGACGCCGTTCCGCGAGCGGCGGCTGTTGGCGGGGCGTCGGCAGGTGCTGGTGGCGGCCGGTTTCGGCATTCTGGTGTTGGGCCTGGCCGGCCAATCGTTGCGCTGGACCGATGGCTTGCCGTCGCGCCTGTCCGATCAAGCGTTGCAGTACGCCGAGGCGAAGGAATGGCGACCGGAACTGATGCGTTGCCTGGCCGACGACAAGACCCCTGACGACAAGCTTTTCTGTCATTACGGGGCGCCAGCACTGTCGTCACAGGTGCTGGTCTGGGGCGACAGTCACGCCACCGCCCTGATTCCGGTGTTCGATGAGGGCGCGCAAAAACATGGCATCAGCGTGATTCTCACCAGTTCCCCGGGCTGCATCCCGGTGGAAGGGCTTGAGCACGATCAACGGTGCGTCCGTTTCAATCGTCGGGTCGAGCAGGCCTTGAAACCACAAACGGTGGGCGACGTGGTGCTGGTCGCGCGCTGGAGCCTGTATCTCTATGGCGATGCGAAGGGCGATTTCGGGCATGCTCTGAAAGATTCCCAAGGTCGTTACGACCGGACCCATGCCGAGCAGCGACTCGCCGAAGGATTACAGGCGACCGTCCGGCAATTGCGCAATGGCGGGCACCGCGTCTGGCTGATCAAGGAGGCGCCGCTGCAACCCTTCAGTCCGCCGTACCGCCTCAGCCGCCTGGCCATGTTGCACCGTCCGACCGATGACGTCGGGTTGGCAGTGGCCGAGCACTTCAAGCGTCAGGCGTTCATCAGCCAACTGTTTGCGCAAGTGGCGGCGGCCAACCCCGGCGTAACCGTGGTCGATCCGGCGCCGTTGTTGTGTGATCAAGCGGGTCTGTGCCGCGCCGAGCTCGACGGCCATTCGCTGTATACCGACGACAATCACCTGTCAGAGGTCGGTGCGCGCTTCATCGCGCCGGTGCTTGATCCGCTGTTCAACCGCTTGCAAGCCCGGACGACACTGGGCAATGGCAACGCAAATGCGGCCAAGTAATCAGCGATAAGCTGCCAGCGGACGGCAGAGCAGGTAGGATGTACGCCTATTTTAGGGGTGCCATCGTCAATGAAATTCAAGGATCTTCGGGATTTCGTGCAGCAGCTTGAGCAGCGCGGAGAGTTGAAACGCATCCAGATCCCCGTCTCTCCAGTGCTGGAGATGACCGAGGTCTGTGATCGCACGCTGCGGGCAAAAGGCCCGGCGCTGTTGTTCGAGAACCCGACCGGCTACGACATTCCAGTGCTCGGCAACCTGTTCGGCACCCCCGAGCGGGTGGCCATGGGCATGGGCGCCGAGGCGGTCAGCGAACTGCGCGAGATCGGCAAGCTGCTGGCCTTCCTCAAAGAGCCTGAGCCGCCGAAGGGCTTGAAAGACGCCTGGTCCAAGCTGCCGATCTTCCGCAAGATCATTGCGATGGCGCCGAAAGTCGTCAAGGATGCGGTGTGCCAGGAAGTGGTCATCGAAGGCGACGACGTCGACCTGGCGATGCTGCCGGTGCAGACCTGCTGGCCGGGCGATGTCGGCCCGCTGATCACTTGGGGCCTGACCGTCACAAAAGGTCCGAACAAGGACCGCCAGAACCTCGGCATCTACCGTCAGCAGGTCATTGGCCGCAACAAAGTCATCATGCGCTGGCTGAGCCACCGTGGCGGCGCACTGGATTATCGCGAATGGTGCGAGAAGCATCCCGGCCAGCCGTTCCCGGTCGCCGTGGCGTTGGGCGCTGATCCGGCGACCATCCTCGGCGCCGTGACGCCGGTACCGGACAGCCTCTCCGAATACGCCTTCGCCGGTCTGCTGCGCGGCAACCGTACTGAACTGGTGAAATGCCGCGGCAATGACCTGCAAGTACCGGCCACTGCGGAAATCATCCTTGAAGGCGTGATCCATCCGGGCGAAATGGCCGACGAAGGCCCATACGGCGACCACACCGGTTACTACAACGAAGTCGACAGCTTCCCGGTGTTCACCGTCGAGCGCATCACCCACCGGATCAAACCGATCTACCACAGCACCTACACCGGCCGTCCGCCGGATGAGCCGGCGATTCTCGGTGTAGCGCTGAACGAAGTGTTCGTGCCGATCCTGCAGAAGCAGTTCCCGGAAATCACCGACTTCTACCTGCCGCCGGAAGGTTGCTCGTACCGCATGGCCATCGTGACCATGAAGAAGTCGTATCCGGGCCACGCCAAGCGGGTAATGCTCGGTGTCTGGTCGTTTTTGCGACAGTTCATGTACACCAAGTTCGTTATCGTCACTGACGACGATATCAATGCGCGGGACTGGAACGACGTGATCTGGGCCATTACCACGCGCATGGACCCCAAGCGCGACACGGTGATGATCGACAACACGCCGATCGACTACCTCGACTTCGCCTCGCCGGTCTCCGGCCTGGGCTCGAAGATGGGGCTCGATGCCACGCACAAATGGCCGGGCGAAACCACTCGCGAGTGGGGCCGGGTGATCGTCAAGGACGACGCCGTGACCCAGCGGATCGATGCCATCTGGAATCAGTTAGGAATAGATTGATGCGTGTAACCTTGCAGCCCTCCGGAGCAGTGCTACAGATTCTGCCCGGCGAGCGGATTCTCGATGGCGCGCGGCGCCTGGGCTATGAATGCCCGCAAAGCTGCCGCAACGGTAACTGCCACGTGTGCGCGGCGTTGCTGGTGGAAGGGCGGGTCGAACAGGCCGGCGATGTGCGTGACCATGGCGAGTTCTACACTTGCATAGCAGAGCCGCTGGAAGACTGCATCGTGCTGTGGGATGGCGTGCTCGCGCTGGGAGAATTGCCGGTGCGCAGCTTGTCGTGTCAGGTCATTGAGTGCAGGGACGTGGGTGGCGATACCTTTCGCGTGCATCTGCGAGCGCCGGCGGGCAAGCCGCCGCGTTATCACGCTGGCCAGTATTTGATGATCGAGCGTGAGAACGGCGAGAAATCCGCCTTCTCCCTGGCCTCGGCCCCGCATGGCGGGCGAGACCTGGAAATCCATGTACTGGCGCGCGAAAGCAGTGCGCAAAACCTGATCGAACAACTGCAGCGCAATCCGATGGTGCGGATCGAGATGCCGTTCGGCGATACCCATCTGGCGGAATTGCCGGACGGTCCGCTGGTGCTGATCGCCGCAGGCACCGGCATGGGCCAGATCCACAGCCTGATCGAACATTGCCGGGCCGCGGGGTTTAAACATCCGGTGCATCTGTATTGGGGTGTGCGTCGTCCCGAAGACTTTTACGAAATCGAACATTGGGACGAATGGCTGAAACTCCCGAACCTGTTTCTGCATAAAGTCGTCAGCGATCAATGCGGCTGGCAGGGGCGTTGCGGGATGCTGCATGAGGCGGTGTGTGAGGATTTCCCTGATCTGAAATCCTTGCACGTGTATGCCAGCGGCTCACCGGCCATGGTCTACGGCACACTGGATGCGTTGGTTGAAGCGGGGATGGATGCTCATCAGATGCGCGCGGATGTGTTTGCGTACGCGCCACGGTCTTAAGCGTTATAACTTCCCATATAGCCGATCGGTATTTATGGATTTATATAAATGCCGGTAGGTTATATCTCAGCGAGGCAATTATTTAAAAATTGTGCCATGGCACTTAAATTGCCTTAAAACATATGTGCCTTATTGTTACGGCGGTGCGTTCTATTAAGTAATTCTTCACTCGCGGGGAGCTGAACGCTATTCGCCATGAGCGCCATTGAATCTTCATTTTTGAATCTGGCTTACCCTCCGCGGCTCGATCTGGGGCCGCAGCTTACGCACGAACAATTGCTCAGCTCGATGCAGTCGACCATGGCGCGTCACAAGGGCGGGCCGGTCTGGCTGTTCGCTTATGGTTCGCTGATCTGGCGCCCTGAGTGCGCGGCGGTGGAGCGAGTGCGCGGCCGAGTGCATGGCTACCATCGCGGCTTGTACCTGTGGTCCCACGAACATCGCGGTACGCCGGAAGTCCCCGGTCTGGTCTTTGGCCTGGATCGCGGCGGTTCTTGCAGCGGCTTCGCTTATCGTTTGCCCGAAGAACAACTGGAAGCCTCGCTTTATGCGCTTTGGCAGCGCGAAATGCCGTTCCCGTCCTATCGCCCACACTGGCTCAACTGCCGTCTCGAAGACGGAAGCCAGGTTCAGGCATTGGGATTTGTCTTGGAGCGGCATTTGCCCAGCTATGCCGGCAACTTGCCGGATCATGTGCTGAGCCACGTGTTCGAAAACGCTTGCGGGCGTTACGGCACCACTCGCGATTATGTCGAGCAGACCGCCAACGCCCTGCGCAGCCACGCCATGCCAGACCGGAATCTGGAGGCGCGGCTCAAGCGCTGTAAATCAAAAGCCGATCAGGCGATCGCTTCGCGGCTCTGACTGGCGACTTGCTTGTGCCACAGCGTCGGTGCAAGGAAGGCCATCGCCAACAGGCACGCGCCGATCAGTAGGACAAAACCGCCGTCCCAGCCAAAGTGGTCCACGGTGTAGCCCATCGCTGCACTGGCTGCGACCGAGCCACCCAGATACCCGAACAGACCCGTGAAACCCGCTGCCGTACCGGCGGCTTTTTTCGGTGCCAGTTCCAGCGCTTGCAGGCCGATCAGCATCACCGGACCGTAGATCAGGAAGCCAATCGAGATCAGCGCGATCATGTCGACAGTCGGGTTGCCGGCCGGGTTGAGCCAATAGACCAGCGTCGCCACGGTCACCAACGCCATGAACACCATGCCGGTCAGGCCGCGGTTGCCACGGAAGATCTTGTCCGACATCCAGCCGCACAACAGTGTCCCGGGAATACCTGCCCACTCGTAGAGGAAATACGCCCACGACGTTTTGTCCACGCTGAAGCCTTTGGCTTCTTTGAGGTAGGTCGGTGCCCAGTCCAGCACGCCGTAGCGCAGCAGGTAGACAAAGACGTTGGCCATTGCGATGTACCAGAGCATTTTGTTGCGCAGCACGTATTTGACGAAGATTTCCTTGGCGCTGAATTCTTCTTCGTGACTGGCGTCATAGCCTTCCGGGTAGTCGTTCTTGTACTTCTCGATCGGCGGCAGGCCAACCGATTGCGGTGTGTCGCGCATGGTGACGAAGGCAAACACCGCCACCGCCATGGCAACGGCCGCCGGCACATAGAACGCCGCGTGCCAGTCATTGAACAAGCCCATGCCCAGCAGGAACAGCGGGCCGATCAGGCCACCGCCGACGTTATGTGCGACGTTCCACAGGGACACTACGCCGCCGCGTTCCTTTTGCGACCACCAGTGAACCATGGTCCGCCCACTTGGCGGCCAACCCATGCCCTGGGCCCAGCCGTTGATAAACAGCAGGATGAACATGATGGTCACGCTGGACGTCGCCCAAGGCGCAAATCCGAAAATGAACATCACGCCAGCCGAGACCAGCAGGCCGAATGGCAGGAAGAAGCGCGGGTTGGAGCGGTCGGAAACAATGCCCATCAGGAACTTGGACAAACCGTAGGCGATGGCAATCGCCGACAACGCCAGACCCAGCTCGCCACGGGTATAGCCCTCTTCGATCAGGTAGGGCATGGCCAGGGAGAAGTTTTTGCGCAGCAGGTAATAACCCGCATACCCAATGAAAATCCCGGCGAAGATCTGCCAGCGGAGGCGTTTATAGGTGTCGTCTATTTTTTCTTCAGGCAATGGAGCCTGATGTGCGGCAGGACGAAAGAAAGCAAACATTCAAGAGCTCCAGATTTCTTGTTTTGACTGCGGATGCGAATGTTACAGTTTCGTTACCGAAAATAGCACCGGTTCGCATCGACCAAACAGCGGAAATGTGGGGGATCGCGTGTTCCTTTATGAACATGTCGCACAGGTATAAGTGAAGGGCGTTGTGGGAAACGTCCCGAGTGGTCATTGATGAGGCATTTCGGTCCGGGGTAGGACGGGGCTTTGGGAAATGTCCTGCGACTGAACAGGAAGTCGCGGCGTTCTGTTTCTGATCACCGAGTCTTAACCTTTGTGCTGGTGCCGGGATTGGCATTTCAGTGGTGAAGGGGAGGGGTTATGCGGTGGTTGGTGTTTTTGCTTTTGTTGGTTGGGTCAGTGGGTGTTTGGGCTGGGGAGGTGTTTTTGCTCCCTGAAAACAATCCGAAGCCTATTTACCCTAGAGAACTATTCCGAGCCGGTGTGACGGGTGAGGTCAGGGTCAGATTCACGGTGTATGCCGACGGCTCGGTCAACAAAATTAGCATTTTACAAAGCGACCATCCCGATCTGGCAGAGGCGACCAGGAAGGCAATCACGCAATGGCGCTTCAAGCCGTGGGCAGTCGAAGGGGACTTGCCTGCTGAGCAGGAAGTGACGGCCCCAATGGTTTTCAGACTGGATCTTGATACGCCCATTCACGCTAACCAATGGCTCCAGCGGTTGAGATGCCGTGATGTTAATGAGGCGATGGGCGACATTCCGGAATACGCATGGGTTGATGCGGCCTTGTTTGGTTACACGCGGGCCTATCTGTCGAATGTGATTTATACGGAACAGTTGGAAAAAGAGCAGCGCCTGGCATTGATTGCCAAGTTGAACAAGCGCGTGCCGAAAATCGTTCGGGAGTGCCGGAACAGCCCGGTTCGCAAATACATGAGCTTGCTGCCGGAAGATATCCGGAAGTTGCTTTAGCCTCCGACAATAAAAAAGCGGCCTGGATAATCCAGACCGCTTTTTTTCAGGCTCAGCGAACCTGAACCACCACTTTCCCGACCGCCTTGCGCTGGCCAAGATCATTGATCGCCTGCGCCGCATTGCTCAGCGGATACACCTGCGACACCAGTGGTTTCAACTTGCCCTCGGCAAACCAGCCAAACAATTGCTGGAAGTTTGCCGCGTTGTCCTGCGGCTGGCGTTGGGCAAACGAACCCCAGAACACGCCGACCACCGCCGCACCCTTGAGCAGCGCCAGGTTCACCGGCAGTTCCGGAATGCGGCCGCTGGCGAATCCGACGACCAGTAGCCGGCCGTTCCAGGCGATTGCACGGATGGCCTGGTCGAACAGGTCACCACCGACCGGATCGTAGATCACGTCGGCACCCTGGCCGTCGGTCAGGCGTTTGATCTCGTCCTTGAGGCTGGTTTCGCTGTAGTTGATCAATTCATCGGCGCCGGCAGCCTTGGCCACCGCAAGTTTTTCGGCGCTGCTGGCAGCGGCGATCACGCGGGCGCCCATGGCTTTGCCGATTTCCACGGCGGCCAGGCCGACACCGCCGGAAGCGCCGAGCACCAGCAGGGTTTCACCCGGTTGCAGGTTGCCCCGTTGCTTGAGCGCATGCATCGATGTGCCGTAGGTCATGCTGAACGCGGCGGCGGTGTTGAAGTCCATCGATGGCGGGATCGGCAGCACGTTGTAGCCCGGCACCGCGACTTGTTCGGCAAAGCTGCCCCAGCCGGTCAGGGCCATGACCCGGTCACCGACCTTGAGGTGGCTGACCTTCTCACCCACCGCACTGACCACTCCGGCCGCTTCGCCACCCGGGGAAAACGGGAAGGGCGGCTTGAACTGGTATTTGCCCTCGATGATCAGCGTGTCCGGGAAATTCACCCCGGCGGCATGCACGTCCAGCAGGATTTCATTCTTCTTCGCGACAGGACTGGCGACGTCTTCCAGCACCAGCGATTCGGCGGGGCCGAAGGCTTTGCACAGCACGGCTTTCATCAGGGCTATTCCTTTGGGAGTGATGGCCGATAAGTGTAGGTGTGTGAGTCGATGGGTCAACGAGCATGCCCGACCCTGATAGCCAGCCATAAGCTTGTGCTTGAGCGGCGGGTCGTTATGCTAGGCCGCAAACCGGATAAGGAGCGAATTGTGAAAGCGTGGATCATGTTGTTGCTGGCCCTGTCTCTGCCCGTGGCAGCGATGGCCGAAGAAGCCAAAGAAGGTGAAGCTCCGAAGGTCAATTACATCACCCTGAGCCCGCCGTTCGTGGGCAACTACGGGCTGGACGGTACGCCGAAGCTCAAGGTCTACAAGGCCGATGTGGCCTTGCGCGTGACCGGTGACGAGGCGACAAAAGCGGTGAAGGCCAACGAGCCGTTGATCCGCAATCAGCTGGTGGCGTTGTTTGCGCAGCAGACGACCGAAGCGATGAGCAACGTTGAAGCCAAGGAAAAGCTGCGTCAGGAAGCTTTGAAGCAGACTCAGCAAGTGATGAATGACGAAACCGGCAAGCCGGTGGTTGAGGATTTGTTGTTCAACAACCTCATCATTCAGTAAGTCTCTCGCTGCCCGGGCCGGCCTCTTCGCGAGCAAGCCCGCTCCCACAGGACCTGCGCAGAACCCTGTGGGCGCCGGCTTGGCCGCGATTCAGGACGCCAGGCTTTTGCGAAACCGCATCAGCGCAATGATGAAGAACAGCAGGCCAATGGCGCTTAATGCCAGCAAGTCCGGCCATACCACACCGATGCCCGCATCGCGAAACAGTATCGCCGCACTGAGGCTGACGAAGTGCGTCGAGGGCGAGCCTTGCATCACCCATTGCAGCCATTGCGGCATGCTGTCGAGCGGCGTACTGCCCCCGGAGAGCAGCAACATCGGGATGATCACCGGAATGGCCAGCAGGCCGAATTGCGGTGTAGAGCGGGCGAGGGTCGCGAGGAATATCCCCAGCGCTGTGCTGGCGAACAGATAAATGGCCGTCACCAGCAAGAACAGGGTCATGGAGCCGGCCAGAGGCACGCCGAGTGCACCTTTGACGATCACCTCCAGCGAGACCCAGGTGCATAGCACCACCACCAGCATGTTGCTCCAGATTTTCGCCAGCATGATTTCAAGCGCCGTCAGGGGCAGCACCAGCAAATGGTCGAGGGTGCCGTGTTCGCGTTCACGCAGTAGCGCTGTGCCGGTCAGGATGATGGCGAGAATGGTTATGTTGTTGACGATTTGAATCACTGCCAGGAACCAGCCACCCTCCAGGTTGGTATTGAACAGCGCTCTCGTCGTCAACAGCACGGGGGCTTTGCTCGCCGCATCGCCCTGGCCACTGTAGGTCAGCAATTCGCGCTGGAAAATCCGTCCGATGTACCCCGCGCCCATGAACGCTTGGCTCATGGCGGTGGCGTCGACGTTGACCTGCACGGCTGGCTGGCGGCCAGCCAACAGATCCGCCTGGAAATTGGCCGGGACATTGATGACGAACGTGAATCGCCCGCTGTCGAGTACTTCGTCCAGTTGTTCGTAGGGCAGCGCCACCGGAGGCTGGAATTCCGGCGGTTGCAGGGCTTGCGCCAATTGTCGTGACAGGTGGCTGTGATCTTCATCGACGATGGCCACGCTGGCGTTGTGCACGCCGATCACCGAGCCCGCAGCCGGCATGTAGATCGCGACGGTGAAGGCATAGAACAGGAACAGCAGCAACACGCTGTCGTGTCGCAGGCTGGTGAGTTCCTTGAGGCCAAGACGCAGGATGTGCGCAAGCTTGTGCATCAGGCCTCCTGCTTTTTCAGCATGGCCAGGCTAAGGCCGGTGAAACCCAGAAAAAACCCGAACAGTGCGAGGCATTGCGGCCACAGCTGCCGGATATCCAGTGCCTTGGTAAATGTGCCAACGGCGATATCGAGGAAATAGCCCGCTGGAAACAGCATCCCCATGACAGCAGCCGCGCCATCAAGGGACGACCGCGGCACGATCAAGCCGGAAAACTGAATGGTCGGCAGACTGGTAATGATCATGGTGCCGAGAATGGCGGCGATCTGGGTTCGGGTGAACGCCGAAATCAACAGGCCCATGCTGGTGGTTGCCAGCACGTAGAGCAGTCCGCCGAAGGCCAGGGTCAGGGCGCTGCCCTTGAAGGGCACGCCGAACAGCCAGCGGTTCATGGCTGTCAGGACGGCGAGGTTGATCAGACTGATGGCCAGATACGGCGCTTGTTTACCTAACAGGAACTCCAGTCGTGTCAGCGGTGTGGCGTAGAAGTTGGTGATCGAGCCCAGTTCTTTCTCCCGCACGATGCCCAGTGCCGTCAGCATGGCCGGAATGAACGCCAGGATCAGCGCCATCACTCCGGGACCGATGGCGTTGACGCTGACGACATCCTGGTTGTAACGGAAGCGGGTTTCCAGTTTGGCTGCCGTTTGCCGGTTCAGTGCGGGGCTGGACTGCTCGGCCAATTGCACCAGGTTGGCCTGGTGTACCGCTTCCACGTAATTGCGGCTGGTTTCGGCGCGAAACGGCATGCCGCCATCGAACCAGGCTGCCACCGCGGGTTGGCGACCAGCGAACAGATCTCGGCCAAATCCCGACGGGATCTCCAGGGCCAGTTTGATTTCCGAGCGCTGTAATCGTCGATGCAATTGCGCCGCGTCGCTGATGGGCGGTTGTTCGTCGAAATAACGGGAGCTGCGGAAAGCCTCCAGGTACGCCCGGCTTTGTGGGGTCTGGTCCTGGTCGTAAACCGCGAAGGCGAGTTTTTCCACGTCCAGGGAAATGCCGTAGCCGAAGATGACCATCATGAACATTGCCCCGAGCAGTGCAAAAGCCATGCGCACTTTATCGCGCAGCAATTCCTTGCCTTCACGACTCGCCAGCGCCCGTAACCGTCCAAAGCTGAAGCGGCTATCTTGCATCGGTGTGGCTGGTACGGGCGTCGTGTCGACGGGCGTTGGCGGCGTCGACGTTGCGATCGGGCCTTGGGCCTGTTCCAGGCAAGTGACGAACGCCGCCTCCAGTGTCTGGCCATTGAACTGCTGTTGCAAGGCTGCCGGGGTGTCGCAGGCCAGTACCTTGCCGGCGTGCATCAGCGAGATGCGGTCGCAGCGCTGGGCTTCATTCATGAAGTGCGTGGACAGGAAAATCGTCACGCCCTGTTCACGAGACAGTTCGATCAGCAACCGCCAGAAATCATCCCGGGCAGCCGGATCGACGCCGGACGTCGGTTCATCGAGGATCAGCACTTCCGGGCGATGCAGCACCGCCACCGCCAGGGATAACCGTTGGCGCAGGCCAAGGGGCAGTGCTCCAGACGGTTGATGAGCGACGCTGCCCAGATTGAAGCGCTGGATCAGCTCGTCGATGCGTTGCGCGCTCTCGGCCTTGGGCAAATCGAACAACCGGGCGTGCAAATCCAGATTCTGCCGCACGCTGAGTTCGCCATAGAGCGAGAAGCTCTGGGACATGAAGCCGACGCGTTTGCGGGTCGCCAGATCCTTGGCATTCACCGGATTGCCCAGCAGCGTGGCGCTGCCTTCGCTGGCCGGGATCAGCCCGGTGAGCACTTTCATGGTGGTGGTTTTGCCGCAGCCATTGGAGCCCAGAAACCCGAAGATCTCGCCGCGGCCGATGGCGAAGCTGACCTTGTCCACCGCCGTGAAGTCGCCGAAGCGCAGGGTCAGGTCATGGGCCTGGATGGCGATGTCGGCGGTGGCGTTGGTTCGGGCAGGGATCACCAGCGGCTGGTTGTCACGGCCGGTGTCGCCCTGAAAGTGGGTAAAGGCCTCATCGAGCTTGCCGCTGGGAGTCACCGCCCCGAGGTCGCGGCTCAAACCGGCGGCGATCAGTTTGCCGCCATCGAGCATCAGGCAGTGTTCGAATTGCTCGGCCTCTTCCATGTACGCGGTGGCGACCAGCAGCGTCAGTTGCGGGCGCTGGCGCCGAACGTCATCAATCAACTCCCAGAAGCGCCGCCGGGACAAGGGATCGACCCCGGTGGTCGGCTCGTCGAGGATTAGCAGGTCGGGCTCATGAATAAGCGCACAGCACAGGCCGAGCTTCTGTTTCATTCCGCCCGACAACTTGCCCGCCGGGCGCTCGGCGAACCGCAGCAGGTCGGTGGCCAGCAACAGACTTTGCATGCGCTGATCACATTCGGTTCCGGACAGCCCGAACAAGGTGGCGAAGAAGTGAATGTTCTCGCTGATCGACAGTTCGGGATACAGGTTGCCGCCCAGGCCTTGAGGCATGAACGCGATTCGCGAATAGAGGCTGTTACGGTGCCGTCGATCCTGGATCGAGCCACTGAGCACGTCCAGTTGGCCGTCTTGTAACGTCTTCACGCCAGCGATCAAACCCAACAGACTGGATTTTCCGGCGCCATCCGGACCGATCAAGCCGCATCGGGTACCGGCGGGCAGGCTGAACGTGATGTCGGTTAGCACTTGCTGTTGGCCGTAACGGTGCTGAAGGCCGGCGGCATGCAGCGCCAGGGCGGTCATTGAAGATTGGCCGGCCAGGCAATGGGCGCCGTGCGCACGTAGCCGTTACCGGGCATCCCCGGTTTGGCTAGGGGCACGCTGCTGGGTTGGGTCAGGCGTAGCTTGACCCGAAACACCAGTTTCTGACGTTCGTCGCGGGTCTCGACTTCTTTGGGTGTGAACTGCGACTTGGCCGCCACGAAGCTGATTTTCGCCGGCAACGGCTGGCCGGGCAGGGCGTCCAGCAGGACCCGCGCTTCATCACCGACCGCCAGGCGTCCGACGACGGATGCGGCGAGATAGAGGTTCATGTACTGGTCATTCGGATCGATCAGCAGCAATACCCGCCCGCCGGCACCGAGGACTTCACCGGGTTCGGCCATACGCAGCTGAATCACCCCGTCAATGGGCGCCCGCAGGCTGCTGTCGTCAATTTCGCTGGTCAACTGAGCGACTTGTGCCTGTGCCGCGCCAATGGCTGCGCCGACAGCGGACACCTGAGCGCGGGCTGCGGCGACGGCCGCGTTGCCGGTGTCGAAGCGCGATTGCTGTTGGTCGATGATCTGGCCGCTGGCGAAACCGCGTTTGAACAATTCCTGGGAGCGGTTGAGCTCTTGCTGCGCAAGCCGTTGCTCGCTCTGGCGCAGTTGCACATTAGCCTGGGCGGCATTGAGGTTCTCCCGGGCGCGTATCACTTCGGCTTCAGCCTGCCTGCGCTGGGCTTCGAGGGTCCGGGTGTCCATGCGTGCCAGCAGTTGACCCTTGGTCACCTTGTCGCCTTCATCGACCAGGACTTCGGCCAGCCGGCCGGGTGTTTTGCTGGCGATCTGTACTTCAGTGGCTTCAAGTCGACCATTACCGACATACAACCCTTCGGGGAGTCGGTTAAGGGTCGACTTCCAATAACCAAACCCCCCGGCAGCCAGCAGCAAAGCGCCCAGTAAAAAGGCGAAAAAGAGTGAAGAGCGGCTGTGAATCGACATGTCGGCATCCTGCGTCTGTAGCGTCGTAGTCTGACAGGCAAGCGGCGGGGGTGACTTGATATCTGTCAACTGGGTGCCACGCCTGATCGATCCAGATCAGAGCGGCGGGCAGTGCAGCGTTTTTCAGCGCAGGCCCAACACCGCTGCCCATTGCTCGGCGGTGACGGGCATCACCGAAAGCCGCGAACCTTTCTGCACCAACGGCATCTGCGCCAACGCCGTCTGCTGCTTCAAGTAATCCAGCTTTAACACTTTGGCAAACGTCTCGACATGCGCCACATCAATCGCGCTCCAGGCGTTTTTCTCTGCCGTGGCCTTGGGATCGTAGTAATGACTTTCCGGCTCCAGCGCCGTCGGGTCCGGATACGCCGCTTCAACAATCTTTCCGATCCCGGCAATCCCGGGCTCGGGGCAGCTGGAGTGATAGAAGAAAAACTCGTCGCCCACTGCCATCGTCCGCAAAAAGTTACGCGCCTGATAGTTGCGAACCCCGTCCCAGCGCGCTTTTCCAAGCTTCGCAAGATCTTTGATCGAGAGTTCATCGGGCTCGGATTTCATCAGCCAATAGGCCATGGTTTTTGCTCCTTGCGAGGTGAGTGGGCAAGTTGTCGGGCAATTTTATGACAAACCGACGGTCGGTTGACGCCAGCGTTTGCGTGTCAGTTCACGTTGTCGCAAAATGCCGGCCTTCTAAGCTTGACGCTGCTGCACGGCCTACACCTACAACGGAAACCGCTGCTGTCATCGTGTTGATGTGCCTTTGGGGGGCAATCGATGAAACGCAAACCGGATTTACTATGGATTTTGGTTATTTTGTTCGGCCTCGGCGTCGTGACCACTGGCTATGCCCAAAGCCTGTGGAATAACAAGACCGACGCACCGATCGAAATCGCGCAGCAACAACAATCGTCGGCTTTCAAGCGCTGAGACTGTCTTTCGGACGCCGCTGATCCTGGCGTCTAACCTGCGAAATACCACGCCTTGTCGGTTACCGTTCCTTGCAACGGCACATCCCAGCTCGCCTGAGCCAATCGTTCTACCTTCTGACATTCATGGGCCAGCCCCAGCAGTGTCGGCTTGCGCCAGTTTTTCCTGCGCGCCAGATAGGCGAGGCTTCGATCGTAGAAACCGCCGCCCATTCCCAGGCGTCCGCCGACGTCGTCAAATCCCACCAACGGCAATAGGACCAGGTCCAGCGCCCAGACTTTGCGCTGACGGGCGAGGTTGTGCCGGGGTTCGAGAATGCGAAAGCGGTTGGGCTTCAGCTTTTCACCGGGACGAATCCGCTGGAACACCATTTTGGTTCGCGGCCAGGCACTGAGCACCGGTAGATAAGTCGCCTTGCCCCGACGTTGCGCAGCGCGCAGCAGCAAGCGCGGGTCGATTTCACCGTCGGTGGGCAGATACAGGGAGATGTGTTTTGCCCGGCGAAACAGCGGCTGCTGGGCTAATTGCTTGTACAGCCCGCGAGCAGCCTGGCGCTGTTGACTGGGTGTCAGTGCGCGGCGGGCCTTGCGCAGCATGCGTCGAAGTTGCGGGCGGGGCAGCAGCGCAGGTTCGGTCATGGATTCAGGCTTCGACAGGACGGATACATAAAGCGTACCCGTAAAAAAGCCGATGCCGGTATTTAAACCGGCATCGGACTGGAATCAGGCTCCCCGGATGAACCGCTGCTGACTTAGCCCTTGAACCCGAAAGTTCAAGGTGGAAGATGCAGTAGGCTTTAAGGCTTTCCGTCTAGCGGACATGCACACCAGCCCAACGTGCAGCCTCCAGGGTAGTGCGAATCGGCTCAGGGACGTGGTCAACTGGCAAGCACCCCAGGGAGTGTTGCGAGTATACCCCAAGCGGTTTCGTGTTTCAGCCCTTGGTGACGTCCGGATCGGTGGCGAGCACCAGATCGACGCGATCCAGCAGGTCGCGAACCTGCTCTCGCGTCGAGCCGCTGGCCTGCACATCCGGGCGCTCTTCCTTGTGCAAAAGATCGTGGGTGATGTTCAGCGCGGCCATCACGGCGATGCGGTCGGCACCGATGACTTTGCCGCTGCTGCGGATTTCGCGCATCTTGCCGTCCAGGTAACGGGCGGCGCTCACCAGGTTGCTGCGCTCTTCCTGGGGGCAGATGATCGAATATTCTTTATCGAGGATCTGCACGGTAACGCTATTGCTTGAACTCATGAGTCTTGCTCCAGGGCCTTGAGGCGCGAAATCATTGATTCGACCTTACGCCGGGCGATTTCGTTCTTTTCAATGAGGTGAGCGCGTTCCTCGCGCCAGGTTTTTTCCTGAGCTAATAGGAGTCCGTTTTGACTCTTAAGTTGCTCGACCCGATTAATTAGCAGTTCGAGTCTGGCCATCAGCGCTTGCAGGTCGGTGTCTTCCATTGTGTCCACTGAATAGTCTGATGGGGGTAACGGGCGGACAGCCTTTAATAGTCTTGGCGAGTCTGTCGATGTAGGATACAAGGCCTTCATTCTAGACATAGCGCCGTCTGGCGCCTAGCTGCCCATGCCCATTCAGAATTCCCCGTACCAAGCCTTCGCCACACTGCTGACTTCCAGCGGTCATAACGTCTCGCCTGCCGAACTGCATGGCCTGCTGCTCGGCCGCAGCTGCGCCGGTGCGGGCTTCAATGCAGAAGAGTGGTTGATCGATGCCGCCGAGCTGCTCGAAACCGAGCCCCAGGATAATGTCCGCAATGCCTTGATCGGCTTGCAGGAGATGGTCAAGGGCGAGCTCACCGGCGACGACGTGACGGTCGTTCTGCTGCTGCCGACCGATGACGAACCGCTGGCTGAGCGTGCCGCGGCACTGGGCCAATGGTGCCAGGGCTTCCTCAGCGGTTTCGGCCTGAACTGCCGTGACAGCAGCATGCTGAGCACTGAAGCCACTGAAGTGTTGCAGGATCTGGCCGCCATTTCCCAAGTGCAAGACGCCCTGGAAGAGTCCGAAGACGGCGAAAGCGACTACATGGAAGTGATGGAATACCTGCGCGTTGCGCCGCTGCTGCTGTTCTCGGAAACCAAAAAAGCCGATGTGCCGCCAGCCGCCAAGCCGTCGTTGCATTAATCGTTTGCCAGGGAAAGCCATCTGCCCATGATTCATATCCCGAAATCGGAATACAGCCGTCGCCGCAAGGCCTTGATGGCGCAGATGGAACCCAACAGTATCGCGATCCTGCCCGCCGCCGCGGTGGCCATTCGCAACCGCGACGTCGAGCACGTCTACCGCCAGGACAGCGATTTCCAGTACCTGAGCGGCTTCCCCGAGCCGCAGGCTGTCATCGTGCTGATGCCTGGTCGCGAACATGGCGAATACATTCTGTTCTGCCGAGAACGCAACGCCGAGCGCGAGTTGTGGGACGGCCTGCGCGCCGGCCAGGAAGGCGCGATCCGCGACTTCGGCGCCGACGATGCGTTTCCCATCACCGACATCGACGACATCCTGCCGGGCCTGATCGAAGGTCGGGACCGGGTGTATTCGGCCATGGGCAGCAACCCGGAATTCGACCGGCACCTGATGGAGTGGATCAACGTGATCCGCTCTAAAGCGCACCTCGGCGCCCAGCCGCCGAACGAATACGTTGCCCTGGATCATCTGCTGCACGACATGCGCCTGTATAAATCGGCGGCAGAAGTGAAGGTGATGCGCGAAGCCGCACGGATTTCCGCCCAGGCGCACATCCGCGCGATGCAGGCGAGCCGGGCCGGACTGCACGAATTCAGCCTTGAAGCCGAGCTCGACTACGAGTTCCGCAAGGGTGGAGCGAAGATGCCGGCCTACGGTTCGATCGTCGCCGCCGGGCGCAACAGCTGCATCCTGCATTACCAGCAGAATGACGCAGTGCTCAAGGACGGCGACCTGGTCCTGATCGATGCCGGTTGCGAGATCGACTGCTACGCCAGCGACATCACCCGCACCTGGCCGGTCAACGGCAAGTATTCAGCGGAGCAGAAAGCGATTTACGAGTTGGTGCTGGCGTCGCAAGAAGCTGCATTCGCCGAAATCGCCCCGAACAAACACTGGAATCAGGCGCACGAAGCCACGGTCCGGGTGATTACCGCCGGTTTGGTGAAGTTGGGCCTGTTGCAGGGCGACGTTGACGAGTTGATCGCCAGCGAAGCCTATAAAGCGTTTTACATGCACCGCGCCGGCCACTGGCTGGGCATGGATGTGCATGATGTCGGCGAGTACAAGGTCGGCGGCGAATGGCGGGTGCTGGAAGTCGGCATGGCGCTGACCGTGGAGCCGGGTATCTACATTTCCCCGGACAACCAGAACGTAGCGAAGAAATGGCGCGGCATAGGCGTGCGCATCGAGGACGACGTGGTGGTCACCAAAAACGGTTGTGAAATCCTGACCCAAGGCGTGCCAAAAACGGTCGCCGAGATCGAGGCCTTGATGGCTGCCGCGCGGACACAAGCCGCATGAGTCGAGTCAATCTGGCAATCATCGGTGGCGGTCTGGTCGGTGCCAGCCTGGCGTTGGCGTTGCAGGCCGGGGCCAAGGCCCGCGGCTGGAAGATCGTGCTGATTGAACCCTTTGCCCCCGGCCACACCTATCAACCGAGTTACGACGCCCGTTCTTCGGCGTTGTCCTACGGGGCCAAACAGATTTATCAACGGTTGGGCGTGTGGCAGGAAATCTCCCGCCGCGCCGAGCCGATCAAGCAGATTCATGTCTCCGACCGTGGACGTTTCTCCACCGCGCGATTGTCAGCGATGGAAGAAGGCGTTCCGGCGCTGGGTTATGTGGTGGAAAACGCCTGGCTTGGCCAATGCCTGTGGCAAGGTCTGGATAAGGACGTGGTCACGTGGCGTTGCCCGGCGGAAGTCACGCGCATGGAGCCGCTGACCGATGGCTATCGCCTGACCCTCAACGATGAAACCACCCTGGAATGCGACCTCGCGGTGCTCGCTGATGGCGGCCGATCCGGCCTGCGCGAGCAATTGGGCATCGGCATCAAAAAGCGCCCGTACAACCAGAGTGCCTTGATCGCCAACATCACCCCGAGCGAAGCACACAACGGCATGGCCTTCGAGCGCTTCACCGATGACGGCCCGATGGCGTTGTTGCCGCTACCGGAAAACCGCTGCGCTTTGGTCTGGACCCGATTGGGGATGGACGCGCAACGGCTGGCAGCCCTCGATGAAAAGAGCTTCCTCAGCGAGTTGCAAGGCGTGTTCGGTTATCGCCTTGGCACCCTGAAGCAGGTGGGCGCGCGGCATCTTTACCCGTTGACGCTGATCGAAGCCGAAGAGCAGGTGCGACCGCATCTGGCGATCCTCGGCAACGCCGCGCACAGCCTTCACCCGATTGCCGGGCAGGGTTTCAACCTGTCGCTGCGTGATGCTCAAGCCTTGGCCGATGCACTGCTGGCGAGTGACACATCGCCCGGCGATTTCGCGACCTTGCAGGCGTATCGCGAACGTCAGCGCATGGATCAGAACCTGACCGTGGGCTTCTCCGATCAGGTGACCCGTTTGTTCGGCAGCACCCAGCCACTGGTTTCGCTGGGCCGCAACATCGGCCTGCTCGGCCTCGACCTGCTGCCGCCGGCCAAGCGCTGGTTCGCCCGCCAGGCCATGGGGCTGGGTACGCGTCCTGATGCTTAAGTGGCTGGTTGGCTCGTTCGGCAAAGCGCGGTTGATGCGTTGGTTCATGTCGTTCTATCCGCCGTACTTCGGCGCCGGGGTTCGGGTGCGGCACATCAGCGATGACTTCCGGGACATCCAGGTGTCCATGGGCCTGAGCTGGTACAACCGCAATTACGTCGGCACCCAGTTTGGCGGCAGCCTGTATTCGATGGTCGACCCGTTCTACATGCTGATGCTGATGGAAAACCTCGGACGTCAATACATCGTCTGGGACAAAGCTGCTGACATCGATTTCATCGCGCCGGGCAAAGGCCCGGTGTTCGCCCGTTTCACGATCGACGAGACCTTGCTCGACGAGATCCGCCGGCAGACGGCGAATGGCGAAAAATACCTGCCGCAATTGCAGGTCGATATTCATGACGGCGCCGGCGCCCTGGTGGCGCGGGTCCGGAAAACCCTTTACGTGCGGCTCAAGCCGCAAGCGAGACAGGCTTAAAGCATGGAAATGCGCGCAGATCTGCTGATTGTCGGGGCCGGAATGGTCGGCAGCGCCCTGGCGCTGGCGTTGCAGGACAGCGGGCTGGAAGTTTTGCTGCTGGACGGCAGCCCGATGAGCGTCAAGCCCTTCGATGGCCAGGCGCCGTTCGAACCGCGGGTGAGCGCCTTGTCGGCCGCCAGCCAGCGGATTCTTGAGCGCCTCGGCGTGTGGGACGGCATCGCCAATCGGCGCAGCAGCCCTTACACCGAAATGCAGGTCTGGGACGGCAGCGGCACCGGGCAGATCCATTTCTCGGCCGCCAGCGTGCATGCCGATGTGCTGGGGCATATCGTCGAGAACCGCGTGGTTCAGGATGCTTTGCTCGATCGTCTGCACGACTGCGACCTCGGAATGCTGGCCAATGCGCGCCTGGAGCAGATGCGCCGCTCCGGCGATGACTGGCTGCTGACCCTGGCCGATGGCCGCACCTTGCGCGCGCCGCTGGTGATTGCGGCGGATGGTGCCAACTCGGCGGTGCGCCGCCTGACCGGCGTGGCTACGCGTGAGTGGGATTATCTGCACCATGCGATCGTCACCAGCGTGCGCAGCGCCAAACCACATCAAATGACCGCTTGGCAGCGCTTCACCGACAATGGTCCGCTGGCGTTCTTGCCGTTGGAACGGGACGGCCAGCAGGATTGGTGTTCGATCGTCTGGTCGACCACGCCCAGTGAAGCCGAACGGCTGATGGCGCTGGACGACGCGGGTTTTTGTCTCGAATTGGAGCGCGCCTTTGAAGGCCGGCTCGGCACAGTGCTCAGCGCCGATCCGCGTCTGTGCGTGCCACTGCGTCAGCGGCATGCCAAGCGTTATGTAGCAGAAGGCCTGGCGCTGATCGGCGATGCGGCGCACACCATTCACCCGCTGGCCGGGCAGGGCGTGAACCTGGGTTTCCTCGATGCTGCCGTGCTGGCCGAAGTGCTGCTGCAAGCGGCGGGGCGCGGTGAGCGGTTGGCGGATGTGAAGGTGCTCAGTCGTTATGAGCGTCGGCGCATGCCGCACAATCTGGCGTTGATGGCGGCGATGGAAGGTTTCGAGCGTTTGTTCCAGGCCGATCCGTTGCCGGTTCGCTGGTTGCGTAATGCCGGGTTGAAGATGGTCGACCAGATGCCCGAGGCCAAGGCGTTGTTCGTGCGCGAAGCGCTGGGGCTGATCGGGGATTTGCCGGCGCTGGCCAAGGCCTGAAGTGGACAGAGTCCTGTGGTGAGGGGATAAATCCTCTCGCCACAGGTCAGCCACTCTGGCTATGCAACATCTGGTAACTCCTCCGCAAACTGTTCGATTGAGAAGCTAAATGTGAGTCCTTATCATTTGCTCTCACTTTTCCAATCGAGAGACCGCTCCCATGTTGGCACCGAAGCGTCTACTGACCGCACTCGCCCTGACCCTGATCGGCAGCACTGCTGCACAGGCCGCCGACGAAGTGGTGGTCTACTCCTCGCGTATCGACGAGCTGATCAAGCCGGTGTTCGATGCCTACACCGCGAAAACCGGCGTGCAGGTGAAGTTCATCACCGACAAGGAAGCGCCGTTGATGCAGCGGATCAAGGCCGAGGGCGAGAACGCCACCGCCGACCTGCTGCTGACAGTCGATGCCGGCAACCTCTGGCAGGCCGAGCAGATGGGCATCCTGCAACCGTTCACCTCCAAGGTGATCGACGCCAACATTCCGCTGCAGTACCGCGCGTCCTCCCATGCCTGGACCGGCCTGAGCCTGCGGGCGCGAACCATTGCCTACTCCACCGATCGGGTAAAACCCGGTGAGCTGACCACCTACGAGGCACTGGCTGACAAACAGTGGGAAGGTCGCCTGTGCCTGCGCACGGCGAAGAAGGTCTACAACCAGTCCCTGACCGCCACCATGATCGAAGTGCACGGTGCCGACAAAACCGAGAAGATCCTCAAAGGCTGGGTCAACAACCTGTCCACCGACGTGTTCTCCGACGACATCGCCGTGCTCGAGGCGATCAACGCCGGTCAGTGCGACGTCGGCATCGTTAACACGTACTACTACGGCCGTCTGCACAAGCAGAAGCCGGACCTGCCGGTAAAACTGTTCTGGCCCAACCAGGGTGATCGCGGCGTTCATGTGAACCTGTCGGGCATCGGCTTGACCAAGCATGCACCGCACCCGGAAGCGGCCAAGGCCCTGGTTGAATGGATGACCACCCCTGAAGCGCAAAAGATCTTCGCCGACGTGAACCAGGAATTCCCGGCCAACCCTGCGGTTCAGCCATCTGCTGAAGTAGCGAGCTGGGGCAAGTTTGTGGCCGATACACTGCCGGTGGAAATTGCCGGCAAGCGTCAGGCTGAAGCGATTCGGATGATGGATCGGGCGGGCTGGAACTGACCTCACCGTTATTGTGGCGTGTGGCTACCTGTGGCGAGGGAGCTTGCTCCCGCTGGGCTGCGAAGCGGCCCCGTTGGCGTCTATAGGTCAGGATCGAGATGATCTGATAACCTCCTGCGGCTGCTTCGCACCCGAGCGGGAGCAAGCTCCCTCGCCACAAAATGGAGCCGGCTTCAAGTTAGAGTCGGACGAATATTTTCTAGAGAACTCCCTTGGCCCACCCCGCCCAACGCCGTTGGTATCCCCTGGTCTTCGCCATCGCCGCGCTGGTCCTGCTGCCCCTGAGCGTGCTGTTTTTCTCCTGGCAAACCATCGATCAGCAAATCTGGTCGCACCTCTGGGACACCCAGATGCCGCGCCTGCTGGGCAATACGCTGACGTTGGTGCTCGGCGTCGGAATCGGTGTCACGCTCCTGGGCGTCAGCCTCGCCTGGCTGACCAGCCTCTGCGAATTCCCCGGCCGGCGCTGGCTGGACTGGGCGCTGATGCTGCCGTTTGCGATTCCGGCTTATGTGCTGGCCTTCGTCTTCGTCGGCCTGCTGGATTTCGCCGGCCCCGTGCAAACCCTGCTGCGGGAATGGTTCGGCACCGGGCTGCGATTGCCGCGAGTGCGCTCCACCGGCGGCGTCATCCTCGTTCTGGTGCTGGTGTTCTACCCCTACGTTTACCTGCTGGCGCGTACTGCGTTCCTGGCCCAAGGCAAAGGCCTGATGGAAGCGGCACGCGTGCTCGGGCAATCGCCGTGGCAGGCGTTCTGGCGTGTGGCCCTGCCGATGGCGCGGCCGGCGATTGGTGCCGGCGTGGCGTTGGCGTTGATGGAAACCCTGGCGGACTTCGGTGCGGTGTCGGTGTTCAACTTCGACACGTTCACCACGGCCATCTACAAAACCTGGTACGGATTCTTCAGCCTCTCCACCGCCGCGCAACTGGCCAGCCTGTTGCTGCTGGTGGTGATGATTGTGTTGTACGGCGAACGTCGTGCGCGCGGGGCCAGCCGCATGAGCAATGAGCGACCCCGGGTCAAGGCGCTGTACCACCTGCGGGGTTTCAAGGCGTTGGCGGCCATGAGTTGGTGTGGCCTGGTGTTCGCGTGTGCGTTCGTCATTCCAATGCTGCAACTGGTGGTGTGGTTCTGGCAGCGTGGACGTTTCGATCTGGATGAGCGTTACGCCGGGCTGATTGTCCACACCCTGTACCTGGGCGGCATGGCAGCGTTGATTACCGTCGGCGTTGCGCTGGTGCTGGCATTTGCCCGAAGACTGGCGCCGACCCGGGCGATCCGTTCCGGTGTCAGCCTGGCCAATCTCGGCTACGCCCTGCCGGGATCGGTGTTGGCGGTGTCGATCATGCTGGCGTTCAGTTACCTGGACCGCGAACTGGTCATCCCGTTGTCAGGCTGGCTCGGCGGGGCCGGCAAGCCATTGCTGCTGGGCAGTCTGTCGGCGTTATTGCTGGCCTATCTGGTGCGTTTCATCGCGGTGGCTTATGGGCCGCTGGAAAGCAGCCTGGCGCGAATACGGCCTTCTTTGCCCGAAGCGGCACGTAGCCTTGGCGTCAGTGGGCCACGACTGTTTTTCAAAGTGTATCTGCCGTTATTGCTGCCCGGCACGTTGAGCGCCGCGTTGCTGGTGTTCGTCGATGTGCTCAAGGAAATGCCCGCGACCCTGCTGATGCGCCCGTTTGGCTGGGACACGCTGGCCGTACGGATCTTTGAAATGACCAGCGAAGGCGAGTGGGCGAGGGCTTCGTTGCCGGCCCTGACTCTCGTTTTGGTCGGGCTGTTACCGGTCATCGGATTGATTCGACGTTCGGCGCATCGAAACGCCTAGGTGTCAGTCCTACACCTTGAGGCTACAATGCGCGGCATTCGGTGCGGTCCGTCCTACGGACTCGGTAGCTGATATCGGCTGAAAGCCTTCTATTTCAAGGCTTTCGCCCGTTAAGCACTTGCCCGCACCTTCGCCACGCCCGGAAGGAGAAACCCATGGGACAGCGTACGCCTCTGTATGACCTTCATCTCGCCCTCGGCGCGAAGATGGTCGATTTTGGCGGTTGGGATATGCCTCTGCATTACGGCTCGCAGGTCGAGGAACACCATCAGGTGCGCCGCGATTGCGGGGTTTTCGATGTATCCCACATGACCGTGATCGATGTCGCCGGCCCTCAGGCCAAGGCCTGGCTCCAGCATTTGCTGGCCAATGACGTCGAGCGCCTGCACAGCCCCGGCCGTGCCTTGTACAGCACCATGCTCAACGAGCGCGGCGGCATCGTCGACGACATGATCGTCTACCGTCTCGAAGACGGTTATCGGCTGGTGGTCAATGCCTCCACCCGCAATCAGGACCTCGCCTGGATGCAGGCCCACATCGATGGTTTCGACGTGCAGCTCAACGAGCGCTCCGAACTGGCGATGCTGGCGATTCAAGGCCCCCATGCCCGGCACAAGATCTCCGAACTGGTCACCCAGTCCCGCGGCAACCTGATCCAGATGCTCAAGCCTTTCGAAGGCCAGCCTGATGGCGACTGGTTCATCGCGCGCACCGGCTATACCGGTGAAGACGGTCTGGAGATCGTGCTGCCGGCCAATCAGGCTCCAGGGTTTTTCAACGATCTGGTGGGCGCGGGCATTTCTCCTATCGGTCTGGGCGCCCGGGATACCTTGCGTGTCGAAGCCGGCATGAACCTGTACGGCCAGGACATTCATCAGGACGTTTCACCACTGGCCTCGAACATGGCCTGGAGCATTGCCTGGGAACCGGCCACTCGCCAGTTCATCGGTCGCAGCGCCCTGGAAGCCGAGCGGGCGGGTGGTGTGCAGCACAAACTGGTCGGTCTGGTCCTTGAGGAACGTGGGGTTTTGCGCGCTCATCAAGTGGTCCGTATCGCCAATGTTGGCGAAGGAGAGATCACCAGTGGTAGTTTCTCTCCTACGCTTAGCAAGTCGATAGCACTGGCGCGCGTGCCGATGGCAACTGCCGACCGCGCAGAAGTGGAAATCCGTGGCAAGTGGTACCCGGTCCGAGTGGTCAAACCGACCTTCGTACGCCATGGCAAAACCTTGATCTAACCTTTTTGGCGGGCAACGACCGCTGACAATTCTCTTGAGGACACAGAACATGAGCGATATCCCTGCCGACCTGCGTTTTGCCGAAAGTCACGAATGGGCCCGCCTGGAAGCTGATGGCTCCGTCACCGTGGGCATCAGCGATCACGCTCAGGAAGCCTTGGGCGATGTGGTGTTCGTTGAGCTGACCGAAGTCGGAAAAGTCTTCGCTGCCGGTGATCAATCCGGTGTCGTTGAGTCGGTTAAAGCCGCCTCCGACATTTACTCCCCGGTTTCCGGTGAAGTGATCGCGATCAACGAAGACTTGAGCGGTTCGCCTGAACTGCTGAACACCGATCCGTACGGCGCGTGGATCTTCAAACTGAAGCCTAGCGACAAGGCTGAGCTGGACAAGCTGCTCGATGCAGCTGGTTACAAGGCCGCCATCGGCGAGTAAGCCTTGAGCGTCATCCCAAAGCCCCGACCCGTCGGGGCTTTTTTTCGCCTGACGGATTTTCCCTGTGGGAGCGGGCTTGCTCGCGAAGGCGGTCTTTCAGCTGACATCTACATCGACTGACACGGCCCTTCGCGAGCAAGCTCGCTCCCACAAGGTCCGCCGTTTGTACTGGCTGCTATGCTGGTTTGACCGTGTTGCATCGACGTTGAGCGCCAGTCAAGAGAGAGCCCGTCATGTCCCAATTGCCGTCCTTGAGCCAGTTACGCGACCCCAATGCTTTTCTTCGCCGCCACCTCGGCCCCGATGCCGCCGAGCAACAGGCGATGCTCGACAGCCTCGGCCTCGGCAGTCGGGTCGAGCTGATCGAGCAAACGGTGCCGCCGGGAATCCGCCTGAATCGGGCGCTCGATTTACCGCCCGCCCTCGACGAAGAAGCCGCGCTGGCCAAGCTGCGTGGGTACGCCGAGCAGAACCAGGTCTGGACCAGCCTGATCGGCATGGGCTACCACGGCACCCTCACGCCCACCGTGATTCTGCGCAACGTGCTGGAAAATCCCGGTTGGTACACCGCGTACACGCCGTATCAACCAGAGATCGCCCAAGGGCGACTCGAAGCGCTGCTGAACTTCCAGCAATTGACCATCGACCTCACGGGCCTGGAACTGGCCAACGCCTCGCTGCTCGATGAAGCCACCGCGGCGGCGGAAGCCATGGCGCTGGCCAAGCGGGTCGCCAAGTCCAAAAGCAATCTGTTCTTCGTCGATGAGAACTGCCATCCACAAACCATCTCCGTGGTGCAAACCCGCGCCGAAGGCTTCGGTTTCGAGCTGATCATCGATGCTGTGGATAACTTGAAGCAGTACGAGGTGTTTGGCGCGCTGCTGCAGTATCCGGACACCCATGGCGAGATCCGCGATCTGCGGCCATTGATCGATCACCTGCATGCCCAGCAGGCGCTGGCCTGTGTGGCGACGGATCTGCTGAGCCTGCTGTTACTGACCCCGCCGGGTGAGCTGGGCGCCGACGTGGTGTTCGGCTCGTCCCAGCGTTTCGGTGTACCGATGGGGTACGGCGGACCACACGCGGCATTTTTTGCCAGCCGCGAAGAGTACAAGCGAGCGATTCCCGGGCGGATCATCGGCGTCTCGAAAGATGCTCGCGGCAATACCGCGTTGCGCATGGCCCTGCAAACTCGCGAGCAACATATTCGGCGGGAGAAGGCCAATTCGAACATCTGCACCGCTCAGGTATTGCTGGCCAACATCGCCAGTTTCTACGCGGTTTACCACGGCCCGGAAGGGTTGAAGCAGATTGCCCAGCGCGTCCACCGGCTGACCTGCATCCTTGCTGCCGGTCTGGAGCGTCACGGCATCACCCGCCTCAACACCCACTTTTTCGACACGCTGACGCTGGAGGTCGGTGGCACTCAGACGGCAATCATCGAAAGTGCCCAGGCCGCACAGATCAATTTGCGCATTCTCGGGCGCGGGCAGCTGGGGCTGAGCCTTGACGAAACCTCAGACGAAACCACGGTGGCGAAACTGTTCGATGTGTTCCTCGGTTCCGATCATGGGCTGAACGTCGACGAACTGGACGGTGAATCCCTTGCATCCGGCATTCCCGCAGGATTGCTGCGCACCTCGCCTTATCTGCGCCATCCCGTATTCAGCGCCCATCACAGCGAAACCGAGATGCTGCGCTACCTCAAGCAACTGGAAAACAAAGACCTGGCGCTCAACCAGTCGATGATTCCGCTGGGCTCCTGCACCATGAAACTCAATGCCACCAGCGAGATGATCCCCATCACCTGGCCGCAATTCGCCAACCTGCACCCGTTTGTGCCGAAAGAGCAGGCGGTGGGTTATTCGCTGATGATCGAGGAACTGGAGCGCTGGCTCTGCGCGATCACCGGTTTCGACGCGATCTGCATGCAACCCAACTCCGGCGCCCAAGGCGAGTACGCCGGGCTGCTGGCGATCCGCAAATACCACGAGAGCCGTCATGAAGGGGCGCGAGACATCTGCCTGATCCCGTCCTCCGCCCACGGCACCAACCCGGCCTCGGCGCAGATGGCCGGGATGCGCGTGGTGATCGTCGAGTGCGACGAGGCGGGCAACGTCGATCTGGATGACCTCAAAGGCAAGGCTGCGGACGCTGGCGACAAACTTGCCTGCCTGATGGCGACGTATCCGTCGACTCACGGCGTGTATGAAGAAGGCATCAGCGAAATCTGTGAAGTTATCCACAGCCACGGCGGCCAGGTGTACATGGATGGCGCCAACCTCAACGCCCAGGTGGGATTGGCGCGGCCGGCGGACATTGGCGCCGACGTGTCCCACATGAACCTGCACAAGACCTTCTGCATTCCCCACGGCGGCGGTGGGCCGGGCATGGGCCCGATTGGTGTGCGCGCGCACCTGGCGCCGTTCGTCGCCAATCACCCGGTGGTGCCGATTGAAGGGCCGCTGCCGCAGAACGGCGCGGTCAGCGCGGCGCCTTGGGGCAGCGCGAGCATTTTGCCGATCAGCTGGATGTACATCGCGATGATGGGGCCGCAACTGGCGGATGCCAGCGAGGTGGCGATCCTTGCCGCAAATTACCTGGCGCAGCATTTGTCCGGGGCGTTCCCCGTGCTCTACACCGGGCGCAACGAGCGTGTGGCGCACGAATGCATCCTGGATTTGCGACCACTGAAGGCGCTGACCGGGATCAGCGAAGAGGACGTGGCCAAGCGCCTGATGGATTACGGTTTCCATGCGCCGACCATGTCATTCCCGGTGCCGGGGACGCTGATGGTCGAGCCGACCGAAAGTGAGTCAAAGGCCGAGCTGGACCGGTTTATCGGCGCGATGCTGAGCATTCGTGCGGAAATCACCGAGGTACAGAACGGTAACTGGCCAGCCGAGGACAATCCGCTGAAGCGAGCGCCGCATACCCTGGCCGATATCACCGGCATTTGGGAGCGGCCTTACAGCATCGAGCAAGCGGTGACGCCGGATGCGCACACCAAGGCGCATAAATACTGGCCGGTGGTGAATCGGGTGGATAACGTCTATGGCGACCGCAATTTGTTCTGCGCGTGCGTACCGGTCGATGATTACCGCTGATCTCCCGCACTACGCAAATCCAATGTGGGAGCGAGCCTGCTCGCGATAACGGTGTAACAGTCGCTGAAGATGTCGACTGATCCACCGTTATCGCGAGCAGGCTCGCTCCCACAGGGTTTTGTATTGGGCAAAAAAATGCCGCTCGTTAGAGCGGCATTTTTGTTTAGGTAAAGCTTATTCCGAAGCCACGGCATTCTTCGCCAGGATCGCGTTCGCCAGTTCCATGTCCGTCGCCTGCAGACCCGGGTTGTCGGCGCGGACTTTCTGCATCGCGGCTTCCAGATAAGGACCGCGAATGCCGCCGTCACTGGCGACAAAGCTGCCGGCATCGTCCTGCGCGGCAACGATCAGCTTGTGATCCTTGAAGGTCAGGTAAGTCGAACCGGTGGTGGCACCGGACGAAATGACGTTACGCCAAAAGCTATCGGCCATCGCCGAACCGACTGGAAGGGACAACAAGGCGATGGTAGCGACAGCAAGTTTGAGACGCATAATGGGTGACTCCACTGGTTAACTACGGGGTTGGATCGCCATTTCCCCAATCCAGTTCCGTGATGGCCGCGCCTACTTTTGTTCGCTCTGCGGCGTCACTCGCAATACTTCCTCGATCGTCGTCAACCCGGCGGCCACTTTCTGCGCGCCCGATAATCGCAAACTGCGCATGCCTTCCTTGAACGCCTGACGCCGCACCGCCAGCAAATCAGTGTCGGGATTGATCAGCGCTTTTACGCCATCGGTCAGCTGCATGATTTCGTAGACCCCGGCGCGGCCGCGATAGCCGGTGTCGCGACATTCCAGACAGCCGATGGCGCGTTGGGCGTTGGTCGGCAGCGGCGCTTGCCAGGGTTTGGTCAGGGTTTGCCAATCTTCTTCGCTCAACGTCAGCGGTGCCTTGCAGTGAGGGCACAAGGTACGGACCAGGCGCTGGGCCATGACACCGAGTACCGTGGCCTTGATCAGGTAATGCGGCACGCCGAGTTCCAGCAGGCGGCTGATGGCGCTGGGCGCATCGTTGGTGTGCAAGGTCGAGAGTACCAAGTGACCGGTGAGCGCGGCCTGAATGGCCATTTCCGCGGTTTCGAGGTCGCGGATCTCGCCGATCATGATGATGTCTGGATCCTGCCGCATCAGCGCGCGCACGCCAGCGGCGAAGGTCAGGTCGATGTTGTGCTGGACCTGCATCTGGTTGAACGCCGGTTCGACCATCTCGATCGGGTCTTCGATGGTGCAGAGGTTGACCTCCGGCGTCGCCAGTTTCTTGAGCGTGGTGTACAGCGTGGTGGTTTTCCCGGAACCCGTCGGCCCGGTGACCAGAATGATGCCGTTGGGCTGGCGGGTCATGTCCTGCCAGCGCCGCAGGTCTTCGGCGGAGAAGCCCAGCTGATCGAAATCCTTGAGCAGCACCTCCGGGTCGAAGATCCGCATGACCATTTTTTCGCCGAACGCCGTCGGCAAGGTCGACAGCCGCAACTCGACTTCGCCGCCGTCCGGGGTCTTGGTCTTTACCCGACCATCCTGGGGTTTGCGCTTTTCCGCGACGTTCATCCGCCCGAGGCTTTTCAGGCGGCTGACGATCGCCATCGTCACCTGCGGCGGGAATTGATAGACGTTGTGCAGCACACCGTCGATGCGAAAGCGCACTGTGCCTTGCTCGCGCCGGGGTTCGATGTGGATATCACTGGCGCGCTGCTGAAACGCGTACTGGAACAACCAGTCGACGATGTTGACGATGTGCGCGTCGTTGGCATCTGGCTCCTGATCGCTGGCGCCGAGGTTGAGCAGTTGCTCGAAGTTGCCCAGATTGCTGGCCTGCTGATCGTTGTTGGTTGCCCCGCTGACCGATTTGGCCAGCCGGAAAAACTCGACGCTGAAGCGCTGGATGTCTACCGGGTTGGCCACTACGCGTTTGATTGGCAGCTTCAACACGTGGGTCAGGTCAGCTTCCCAGCCGTTGACGTAAGGCTGGGCGCTGGCCACGGTCACCGCGTCTCGGTCGATGGACACCGCCAGAATCTTGTGGCGCTGGGCGAAGGCGTAGGACATCAGCGGCGTGATGGCCGCGACGTTGATCTTCAGCGGATCGATGCGCAAGTACGGCTGGCCGGCCTGCTGCGACAGCCACAGGGTCAGGCTTTCCAGATCCAGATGTTTGCCGGGACGACTAAGGTCGTCCAGGTGCTGGCTGGCGATGAATTCCAGGGGATGCATCTGGCCATTGGCGGCATGCCGGCGGCGGGCATTGAGCGCGTGTTCGGCCGAGTCCTGGCTGATAAAGCCCTGGGCGACCAGTTCACGCAGCAAATCATTGAGATCCAGCCAGCGGTCCTGAATGGCAAGTTGAACGGACATGCGGGCTCCTCATGAACAACAGTTCGCAAAGGATAGTCGCGGACCCACCGACCGTTGGGCCACTACCCGACGAAGCCGTGTCGAGGTTTGTCAGCCTGCCGCCTGAGCCGGCTCATTCCACGCCGAATCAGCGGCTTGCAGCTCTACGGAAAAAACGCTGATCAGGTTACGTAATTTGTCCGCAATCACTTCGGCCCGATGCCAGCTCAGCCCGTCCATGACGATGTCGATCGACATCAGATCGTCCATCCGTTGCGCGCTGACCTGCTGCGGCGTCAGTAACTGTAAGGCGAACAGGTTGAGCGTCCGGCACAGCAGGTCCGGCTCGGCTTCGGCCAACAGTTGGTAATGAACGCGGCAGTGCGCGTTGCCGGCGTTCCAGACATCGGCGCGGGCGGGCGAGGTGTTCAGGGCTTCCAGGTGCGGCATGGTCGGTCTCCAAATCAATGGAGAAATTTTTACATTCGCTGCCGGGCATTTCTTATCTATGATTGAGTCTATTGGCTATTTTTCGAATTGTTTGATTCGGCTGGCTATCAATTACGGGTTTATTTATGCATAGCGAGCTGGATAGCTACGATCGCAAGATTCTCGCGTTGCTGCAGGAAGACGCTTCGCTCTCCAGCGCGCAGATCGCCGAACAGGTGGGGCTTTCCCAGTCGCCGTGCTGGCGGCGGATTCAGCGGATGAAGGAGGAGGGGATCATTCGGGGGCAGGTGACGTTGCTTGACCGGAAGAAAATCGGCCTGAACACGCAGATATTTGCCGAGATCAAACTCAACGCGCACGGGCGCTCGAACTTCACCGAGTTCACCGAGGCGATTCGCGGCTTTCCCGAAGTGCTGGAATGTTATGTGTTGATGGGGTCGGTGGATTTCTTGCTGCGCATTGTCACCGCGGACATTGAGGCGTATGAGCGGTTTTTCTTTGAGAAGCTGTCGATGGTGCCGGGGATTCAGGAAGTGAACTCGATTGTGGCGTTGTCGGAGATCAAGTCGACGACGAGTTTGCCGGTCTGAAGTTTTGCGGTGAATGTGCTGGCCTCATCGCTAGCAGGCTAGCTCCCACAGGGGAACGCATTCCAACTGTGGGAGCCAGCCTGCTGGCGATGGCGGTCTTACATGCGCAGCAACATTTTCCAGGCACGATTCTGATAAACCGCAATCGCCTGCTGCTTGCGCGCATCCAGCGATTCATCGGTGATCGGCTCGTTAGCCAATTGCGCCAGTTGCTTCAGCTCACCGTACAGGCGATCCATTTCCGGGATGTCCAACACATTGCGAGCGTGATGCAGCCAGGCCTGGATGCGCTCGATACGCGGCAGTTGCTCGGCCAAATCTTCCGGCTGTTGCTGATAACGCTGCAATTGCAGGGACGTCGCTTCTTCACCGAGCAAGCGCGGCAACCAGCTACCCAACTGCGCAGCGCCCTGGCGATTGCCACGGACGTTGCGATCAGCCGCCCAGGTGCGGGCCAGCAACCAACGTGAAGTGTTCAGGGAGAACAGGCCCCAGCGCGGGTCTTCCAGTTCTTCGAGGAACTGCTCCGGCGCGGCTTTGCGCACGTCTTCGTCGTCGATACCTGCCTGAACCAGCGGGCGCCAGTCTTCAAGCAAGGCATCCAGAGCAACGCGTAGATCATGAGTCGACTGACGCGGTGCGGCCTGGCCCAGGCTGCTGAGCAAGGCGCGCAACTCAGCGAGGTTCTCGACCCAGTCCTGCAACAGGCGCCAGTGGCCGTTGAAGCGATACTGTTCGGCCAGACGCTGGCTGCTGCTCAGCAAGTGCCAGCTCAGCGCGGCGAATGCATCATCCAGCGGCGTTTCAGCGGTGATTTGCGGCGCAGGCAGGCTCAATGAGTAACTGTTGGCGTCGTACAAGCGATAACCCCGCTCGGCCTTGCTGATGTCACACGGCATCAGGGCCAGGGTCGCAGCCAGTTCGGCGGCCAGTTCCAGCAGGGCAGCCGGCTCGCCTTCGCGCAGTTCCAGTTCCAGCTCGCAGATTTCTTCTTTCTGCTTGCCGACCACCACGTGGCCCAGGTCCAGCGCGGCTTCGATGACCACTTTGGTCTTGCCACGGCCCCAGGCGATTTCAGCACGTTCGCGAACGAAATCGGTGGTGAAGATCGGTTTCAGGGTTTTCTTGTCCAGCTCGGCCAATTCTTCTGGCCAGCATTCACCGTCGAGTTTTTTCACGTCGAGCTTGGCTTTGGGCAGGTTCCAGTCGTATTCGTTACGCTCTGACAGACCGGCGACGCTCTGGCCGCGGGTCTTGAGGGTTTGAATCACTTCTTCGCCATCCTTGCGCAAGCGCAGGGCAACCTTGGCGCGGGCCAGGTCGCGCTCAGGCGTGTCGAAGTACTGGTTCATCAACTCACGGCGTTCCCAGCCACTTTTGTTGCGTTTTTTCAGGAGCGGGTGCTCGCGCAGGGCAGCGAGGGTTTCGCGGCTGACGCGGAGTTTGATTTCGGTTTCTTTCTGCATGGCCGGAAAATCCAGGATCGGGAGCGCAGCCGGGGGAAATGTGTGGCTGCCAAGGCCGTGCAGTGTACAGGACTGACCGACACTGCGCGCCGCGGCGGTTTATTCCTGTCGCCAGATGGTTCTATGATGGTCTTCAATTCGCGAGTGGGAGTCAGCGATGCCTTTGCCGTCCATGAAAGATCAGTTCGCTGCGCTGATTGCCGCGCCGTCGGTCAGCTGTACCCAGCCCAGCCTTGATCAATCCAATCGACCGGTCATCGACTTGCTGGCGACGTGGCTCGGTGACCTGGGTTTTGCCTGCGACATCCAGCAGGTCAGCCCCGGCAAATTCAACTTGCTCGCCAGTTTCGGTTCCGGCCCCGGTGGCCTGGTGCTCGCCGGGCATAGCGATACGGTGCCGTTCGATGGCGCGTTGTGGCAGACCGATCCGCTGAAGCTGACCGAAGTCGATGGCCGTTGGGTGGGCCTGGGCAGTTGCGACATGAAAGGCTTTTTTGCTCTGGCTATCGAAGCAGTGATTCCGCTGCTCGATCAGCCGTTCAAACAGCCGCTGCTGATCCTCGCCACCTGCGATGAAGAAAGCTCGATGTCCGGTGCTCGCGCCCTGGCTGAGGCCGGCCGTCCGCTGGGGCGTGCGGCGGTAATAGGCGAGCCGACCGGGCTGAAGCCGATCCGCATGCACAAAGGCATCATGATGGAACGCATCGACATCCTCGGTCAGAGCGGTCATTCCTCGGACCCGCGCCTGGGCCACAGCGCCCTCGAAGCCATGCACGATGCCATCGGCGAACTACGTGGCCTGCGCCTGTTGTGGCAGCGTGAATTCCGTAATCCACAGTTTGGTGTGCCGACGCCGACCATGAATTTCGGCTGCATCCATGGCGGCGACAACCCCAACCGAATCTGTGGCCAATGCTCGCTGGAGTTCGACTTGCGGCCATTGCCAGGCATGGACCCTGCAGCGCTGCGTTCGGCCATTCTGCAGAGGCTCAACCCGATTGCCGAACGCCATCAGGTGAAGATCAGCTACGCGCCGCTGTTCCCTGAAGTGCCGCCGTTCGAGCAAGACGAAGACGCGGAATTGGTCCGGGTGGCTGAAAAGCTGACCGGCCATCTCGCCGAAGCAGTGGCGTTCGGCACCGAAGCGCCTTATCTTCAGCGTCTTGGCTGCGAAACACTGGTGCTGGGCCCAGGCGACATCGCCTGTGCGCACCAACCGGGGGAATACCTCGAAATGTCACGTTTGCAGCCTACCGTGCATCTATTACGACAATTGATTGAACATTACTGCCTGACACCGGCCAAATCGCCCATGCCAGTCGGTTGAACGAACTTCATGTGGGAGCGGGCTTGCTCGCGAAAGCAGTGTGTCAGGCACATCAATTGCGACTGACACTCCGCTTTCGCGAGCAAGCCCGCTCCCACAGGTTCTATGTCTTGACTGACTAAACGGTTTAAATTGCCAGTGTCCCAACCCGTATTCATGAGGAGAGCTCGCGTGTCGCCAAGCCTGTTCCGACGATAACCATCAGCCCGCTGTGCGTTTTCAGTTTCGCCCATTATTTGGCTGCTATTTATTACAGGCCCAGGTTCATGCCCGAATACGTTAATTGGCTTCGTCACGCTTCGCCTTACATCAATGCCCACCGCGACTGCACCTTCGTCGTCATGCTGCCCGGCGACGGCGTGGAGCATCCGAATTTCGGCAATATCGTCCACGACCTGGTGCTGTTGCACAGCCTCGGCGTGCGGCTGGTGCTGGTTCATGGTTCCCGCCCACAAATCGAAACCCGCCTCGCGGCGCGTGGCCTGACCCCGCATTACCACCACGGGATGCGCATCACCGATGCCGCGACCCTGGAATGTGTGATCGATGCGGTCGGCCAACTGCGCATCGCCATTGAAGCGCGGCTGTCGATGGACATGGCCTCGTCGCCGATGCAGGGCTCGCGCCTGCGGGTAGCCGGCGGCAACCTGGTGACGGCGCGGCCGATCGGCGTGCTGGAAGGCGTCGACTATCACCACACCGGCGAAGTACGCCGGGTCGACCGCAAGGGCATCAATCGCCTGTTGGACGAGCGCTCCATCGTGCTGCTGTCGCCATTGGGTTACTCGCCGACCGGTGAGATCTTCAATCTCGCCTGCGAAGACGTCGCCACGCGCGCGGCCATTGACCTGGGCGCGGACAAACTGCTGCTGTTTGGCGCGGACCTGGGCCTGATCGATGAAAACGGTCGGCTGGTTCGCGAGCTGCGTCCGCAACAAGTCCCGGCGCATTTGCAACGCCTGGGCAGCAACTATCAGGCGGAGCTGCTGGATGCGGCGGCTGAAGCGTGCCGGGGCGGCGTGGCGCGCAGCCATATCGTCAGCTACGCCGAAGACGGCGCGCTGCTGACCGAACTGTTCACCCGCGACGGTGGCGGTACGCTGGTGGCGCAGGAGCAATTCGAGATTGTGCGCGAAGCGGCCATCGAAGATGTCGGTGGTTTGCTGGACCTGATCAGCCCGCTGGAAGAGCAGGGGATTCTGGTGCGTCGTTCCCGCGAGGTGCTGGAGCGTGAGATCGAGCAGTTCAGCGTGGTGGAACGCGAAGGCATGATCATTGCCTGTGCGGCGCTGTATCAGATCGCCGATTCGGACGCTGGCGAGCTGGCCTGTCTGGCGGTGAACCCGGAATACCGCCATGGCGGTCGCGGTGATGAGTTGCTGGAGCGCATCGAGACCCGCGCCCGGGCTCAGGGCCTGAAAACCTTGTTCGTGCTGACGACCCGGACCGCTCACTGGTTCCGCGAGCGTGGGTTTGTGCCGAGCAGCGTGGAGCGCCTGCCGTCGGCGCGGGCGTCGCTGTACAACTATCAGCGTAATTCGAAGATCTTCGAAAAAGCCCTGTAAGTGAGGGCTGTTGTGGCGAGGGGATAAATCCCCTCGCCACAGTATTTTGCGTTTATTTCTGTATGAACTTCGCGCTGACATAAGGCGAATAATCCGGCAGCACCGTCTCTATCTTCCCTTGCTCCTTCAAGAACTTCGCCGTCTCGCCAATCGCCTTGGCCGTGCCACCGTCCAGCAGCGCGGTGGTCTGTTGGGCCTTGGCATCCGGGAAAACAGAACCGGCCAGCAATTCGGGCACGTCGGCAATGGCACCGGTCAATTTTGCGATTTTCTGCACCGGCACCGAGTCAGCCGTCCAGCTGTCTTTATGCGCCGCATAGTCGGCGAACGAGTCACAACGTCCGGATGCTTCTCGGCGTAATCCTTACGCGCCACCCACACCTCGAACGTCGGCGCGCCCCACTGACCCACTTGTGCGGCGTCGGTCAGCGTCTTGCCGGTCTTGCCGGTCTTGCGAATCTCCCCCAGTGCCGGCGATCAGACAAACGCGCCATCAATGTCGCCACGCTTCCACGCCGCTGTTGAAACGACACCAGTCGATTTTCTTGCCTATGGTCTTTTCGTAGACCCCATCGGCTTGGGGGATTTTGCTGGGATCGATGCCGGTTTGATAGCCGACCGTGAGGTTCGCCGCTTGCGCGCTGAGCGAACATAAAGCCGATACACAAACTGTAACAATTGGTCTGGATAGTGCGCGTTTGGTCGTCATGGCATCGCCTTTCGGTAGGGGATTGTTTCCGAATTGCGTCAAAGCTAATCGATCTAAAAAAAGGCAAAAAAATACCTTTTAGGAATTAGTTTGTGAGTCGACCGCTCTGGCCCGGGACGACGAATGGCAGTGAGCTAAATTCCTAAAAGGTATGAAAAAAGAATAGACCAATTCTTTTTGGGTTTATGACGAACTCATGACCCTGCAAGGACCACAACACCGGGGATTAGACCATGGTCGTAGACACACATAGTTACGATTGACTTGTGGGTCACGGTCTGGCGCTAATCGCGAATCTTAGGATCCGGGGCATTCGACCCAGGGCCAGGAACACAAGAATTAGAAACGAGAGGAGCTAAACAATGAACAAGTCCACCTTGGCCCTGGCCGTGGCCGTAGGGGTATTGGCGCAGCAGGCAGGCGCCGCGGGTTTCATCGAAGACAGCAAGGCTTCTGTCAGTTCCCGAACCATGTATTACAACGCGGACACCCGTGAAGGGACTGCAAACGATCAGCGAGAAACCGCTGAAGGCCTGAAGTTCGATTTCCTGTCTGGCTTCACGCAAGGTGTTGTTGGATTTGGTTTCGACGCCCAGGCACTCGTCGGCATCCATCTGGACGGTGGCCGCGGTCATCACCCGGACAGCAACACATTCTTCCCAAGCGATTCCGATGGTTCGGCATCGGACCCGTGGAGCCGCGTGGCAGGTAACGTCAAGGCGCGCTTCTCGAAGACCGAGGCTCACCTGGGTGGCGCTCTGCAACCGAACATGCCGATTCTGGTCGCGAACGACAGCCGTCTGCTGCCACAGACCTTTGAAGGTGGCACCATCACCTCGAAGGAAATCGACAACTTCACCTTCAACGTGGGCCAGTTCGAGCACGCAGCGGGTCGCGCCTCGTCCAACACCACCGGCCTGGCAGTGGCGGGCGGTACCGAGGAAAGCAACAAATTCCGTTACGCCGGTGCGGACTGGAAGGTCACCAAAGACCTCACCCTGCAGTACTACTACGCGAACCTGGAAGACTACTACAAGCAGAACTTCCTTGGCCTGGTACACGTCTTCCCGATTAGCGCCAACCAGTCCTTCAAGACTGACCTGCGCTATTTCGACAGCAGCTCCGACGGCAAGAACGGCGATGCGGGCTATCGGTTCAATAACAACGGTGGTTTCGCCAAGAACCCGGGCGAGGTCGATAACAAGACCTGGAGCGCCATGTTCACCTATACCCTGGGTGCCAACGCCTTCCTGCTCGGCCATCAGCGTGTCAGCGATGACGGTGGCTTCGTCTATCTGAACCAGGGCAACGTGGTCGACAGCAACGGTCGCAACGAAGGCGCAGGGGGCACGAGCTTCTACCTGTTCACCGACGCCATGGTTAACGGCTTCGTCCGTGCCGGTGAGAACACCACCTTCGGTCAGTACACCTACGACTTCGCCTCTCTTGGTGTTCCTGGCCTGAAAGCCTCGGCCGCCTACTTGCGCGGCGATAACATCAAAGCTACCAACGGCGTGGGTAAAGACCAGACCGAGTGGGAACGCGACCTGCGTGTGGATTACGTGATCCAGACGGGCGCGCTAAAAGGCTTCGGCACGACGTTGCGTCACGGTACCTACCGTGGCGATACCAACATCTCTGCTCAAGATCAGACCCGTCTGATCTTCAACTACACCTACCAGTTCCTGTAAGCCAGAAACCCAAAAAACCTCGCCTGCTGGCGAGGTTTTTTTTGCGCGTTTTTTGATATTCCAATCAGATCTTAGATAGTAATTTATTATTCTTTTTGGTTTTTAACCCGGAGGCCTAAAGTGGCTCGCCTACTCGCCGATACCCTGTGTCCCGGCGCGAGTAGTAGCACGAAGCTATATAGCGAAATGGCATGAAAAATAATGAAATAAATATTTTTCGGTTTTACCATGCGCGCCCCAAATCACAGCGGGTAGCCGACGACCGTAGACGTGCATGGTTACGTTCACATGCGGTCTGGCGCTAACCGCGCATCTCAGGATCCAGGGCAAACGACCCAGGACCAGAAACATAAGAAATTAGAAATTAGAAACGATAGGAGCGAAACAAATGAACAAGTCCACCTTGGCCCTGGCTGTGGCCGTAGGGGTTTTGGCGCAGCAGGCAAGCGCCGCCGGTTTCATCGAAGACAGCAAAGCCACTCTGGGTCTGCGTAACTTCTACATCAACACCGATAACCGTGATGGTCCGGGCGCGAACAAGAACGAAGAATGGGGCCAAGGCTTCGACCTGCGCTTCATCTCCGGTTACACCCAAGGCACCGTCGGCTTCGGTATCGATGCCATCGGCCTGCTGGGCGTGCGTCTGGATTCGGGCGGTGGCACTAACGGTGCGAGCAATAACTCGTATGGCGGCACTGTTTTTCCAAGCAAGTCCAACGGCGAAGCGGTTGATAACTTCTCCAGCCTGGGCCTGACTGCAAAAGCCAAAATCTCCCAGACCGAACTGAAACTGGGCACGCTGCAGCCAAAAAACCCGGTTATCGTGACCAACGACGGTCGTCTGTTGCCACAAACCTGGCAGGGTGGCCAGATCACTTCTGGCGAGATCAAGGACCTGACTCTGGTCGGCGGCCAGATCGAATCCGTGAAAGGGCGTAACTCCAGCAACAACGAACAGCTGAGCATCGGCGGTGCCAACTCACGTACCGTGAGTGGCCGCGACAGCAATAAGTTCATCTATGCCGGTGGTGATTACAAAATCACCAAAGACCTGACCGCGCAGTACTACTACGGCAACCTGGAAGACTTCTACAAGCAACACTTCCTGGGTCTGGTGCACAACTGGGCAATCGGTCCAGGCGTGTTGAAGTCCGACTTGCGCTACTTCAACAGCTCTGATGACGGTGCCAACGGGCACGACCCGCTGTACTACAGCTCCGGCAACTACAGCAGCACGTCCAGTGGTAAAGGCAAGGTCGACAACAACCTGTACAGCGGCCTGTTCCTGTACACCGTTGCCGGTCACACCTTCGGTGGCGGCTATCAGGTCAGCAACGGCAGCAGCGACTTCCCTTGGTTGAACCAGGGCGACGGCTCGTCGAACTACACCATCACCGACATGCAGATCCAGAAGTTCGGCCGTGCCGGCGAACGTACCTGGCAAGCTCGCTACTCGTTCGACTTCGCCAAAGTCGGCGTGCCTGGCTTGACCGCCGGTATGGTTTACCTGCGTGGCGACGATATCGACACCAACCGCACCTCTACTGCTGCAGCCGGTAACAACAGCACCGAGTGGGAACGCGACCTGACTGTCGGTTACGTCGTACCGGAAGGCCCGTTGAAGAACGTTGGCTTCATGTGGAAGAACGCTACCTGGCGCACCAACATCCCGGGCGTTCGCTCCCAGGATGAAAACCGCCTGATCCTCAGCTACTCGATCCCGCTGTTGTAATAGCGCTCGCGTAACTGATGTAAAAAAGCCCCGCCCGGCATCTCGCCGGGCGGGGCTTTTTGCGTTTTCAAGGCGAGGTCACCCCCGTAATCCCGCCTCAAAAACGCCCCTCTTTGCAGCAACTCAAGGCCTTCTCGAACCTTGTTGGCGATGTTCGTCCTGATGTGCCCGCAGGTCCAGTGAACAGATATTTAATATTCATTATCGTTCTAAACAAATCGATATTTATTCTTTTTATTCCATAAGGAACGCAGGCACAGTTGAGCTCAACACGCACTCATCAGGAGCAGCACCATGAGCCTCAGACTGGGCGATATCGCCCCCGACTTCGAACAGGATTCCAGCGCCGGCACCCTCCGTTTTCACGAATGGCTGGGCGATAGCTGGGGCGTGCTGTTTTCCCATCCGGCGGACTTCACGCCGGTGTGCACCACCGAACTGGGTTTCACTGCGAAACTCAAGGATGAATTCGCCCGGCGCGGTGTGAAAGCCATCGCCCTGTCCGTGGACCCGGTGGACTCGCACCACAGGTGGATCGAAGACATCAATGAAACCCAGAACACGGTCGTCAATTTCCCGATCCTGGCCGACGCGGACCGCAAGGTCTCGGACCTCTACGACCTGATCCATCCCAACGCCAACGACACCCTGACCGTGCGCTCGCTGTTCGTGATCGACCCGAACAAAAAGGTTCGGCTGACCATCACCTACCCGGCGAGTACCGGGCGTAATTTCCACGAGATCCTGCGGGTGATCGATTCGCTGCAACTCACCGACAACTACAAAGTGGCCACCCCGGCCAACTGGCAGGACGGTGATGAAGTGGTGATCGTGCCGTCGCTTAAGGACGAAGACGAAATCAAGAAACGCTTTCCCAAGGGTTATCGTGCGGTGAAGCCTTACCTGCGCCTGACGCCGCAACCCAACAGGTAAGCGTTTTCGGTGTGGCTGAAATAGCTATCGCGGGCAAGCCCGCTCCCACAGGGTTTGGGTCTGCCACACAACTTTGATCCTCTCGAATCCACTGTGGGAGCGGGCTTGCCCGCGATAACGAACTATCAGGCGCCGCCAAATTCAAAGTGAACCGCATCCACAAAGCAGGGGATTTCAGGCCGTTTCGACGGCCTTTTTTTATGGCCGGAGATCAGCGTTCCTTATATCTCTATAAGGAATAACCAAATGAATAAATATGATTTATGGATATAGCAATCACCTGCTAAGGTCACCTCCATCAACGCGAGATCGCAAACCGCGAATCGCCAACACCGTTCAAGGAATCATCTGAATGCTGGTCGTCTCACTCGGTGGCAGTCCCAGCCAACGCTCCCGTTCCGGGGTGCTGCTGGATCGCTCCCAACGCTGGTTGCAAGCGCAAGGCGTGGAAGTGGTGAGTTACCAGGTGCGGGACTTCCCGGCCGAAGACTTGCTGCATGCCCGCTTCAACAGCCCGAAGGTGATCGACCTGCTGCAACAGATTGAAAACGCCGACGGCCTGTTGATCGCCACTCCGGTCTATAAGGCGTCGTTCTCCGGCGCACTGAAAACCGTGCTGGACCTGCTGCCCGAGCGCGCGTTGGACCACAAGGTGGTTTTGCCCATGGCCACCGGCGGCAGCATCGCCCACATGCTGGCGGTGGATTACGCGCTCAAGCCGGTGTTGTCGGCGCTGAAAGCCCAAGAGATGTTGCACGGGATTTTCGCGGTAGACAGCCAGATCGCTTACGCCGAAGGCAGCGCCCAGGCGCAGCTGGCGCCAGAGCTGGAACAACGACTGAATGAATCGTTGGAGCTGTTTTTCAGCGCCATGGCCCGACGGCCCAAGCCGCTCGATCCGAACCTGTTGAACGAACGTTTGTTGAGCGCTCGATGGAGCATTTAAGCCTTACCCGCATTTGCTTCACTCCACCTTACTCAGCCGCCAACGGCCAAGCAGGTGCAGCCAAAACCCAACTGCAAAAAGGAGAGCGCCATGCGCACTGTCATTTTGCGTCGTGGTCTGGTCGCTCTGTTTGCAGCGGCTGTCACCTTCGGCGCCATTACTCAAGCTCAAGCGCTTTCTTCCCATGAAGGCGTCCTGCGAATCGGTTATCAGAAGTACGGCACCCTGGTGCTGCTCAAAGCCAAAGGCACGTTGGAAAAACGCCTCGCCGCCCAAGGCGTGGACGTGCAATGGACTGAATTCCCCGGCGGCCCGCAGCTGCTTGAAGGCTTGAACGTCGGCTCCATCGACTTCGGCGTTACCGGCGAAACCCCACCAGTATTTGCTCAAGCCGCTGGCGCCGATTTGCTCTACGTCGCCTACGAACCGCCCGCGCCCCACAGCGAAGCGATCCTGGTGCCGAAGGACTCGCCGATCAAAACGGTGCAGGGCCTCAAGGGCAAGAAAGTCGTCCTGAACAAAGGCTCCAACGTTCACTACTTGCTGGTGCGTGCGCTGGAAGACGCCGGCCTCAAATACACCGACATCCAGACCGTATTCCTGCCGCCGGCCGATGCCCGCGCCGCGTTCGAACGGGGCAGCGTCGATGCCTGGGTCATCTGGGACCCGTACCAGGCTGCCGCCGAACAGCAACTGCAAGCGCGCACCCTGCGCGATGGCCAGGGCATCGTCGACAACCACCAGTTCTACCTTGCGACCAAGCCTTACGCACAGAAAAATCCTGAGGTGATCAAGACCCTCGTGGAAGAAGTGCGCGCCGTCGGCGAGTGGTCCAAGGCCAATCCCGAAGACGTGACCAAACAGGTTTCGCCACTGCTCGGCTTGCCGGCGGACATCACCCTGATCTCGATGAAACGCCAGGGTTACGGCGCGTTGTTCCTCACGCCTGAAGTGGTCGCCGCCCAACAGAAAATCGCCGACAGCTTCTACCAGCTCAAGCTGATTCCAAAGCAGTTGAGCATCAAAGACGTGATCTGGACGCCACCGGCCGCCGTTGCCGAGAAAATTGAACAAGTGCGCACCAAAGCGGCGAAGCTCGATCGCACCGTGCGCTTCGGTATTCGCTTGCACGTGATCGTCCGCGAAACCAATGCCGAAGCCTGGCAAGCGGCGGATCGGCTGATCTCCCATCTGGACGACGAAACCATCGCCCGTGCCCAGGCCCCGCTGGCGCGCTTCGATTCGGTCGGCCAGCAACGCATGGCCGCGCTGCATGGCGGCAGCCGCGACAACCTGGAAGTCAGCCCCAACCTGTGGGCCGGTGTCGGCCTGGTGCGTGGCGGTGCCGGTACGGCGCTGGTGGGCGATGGTCCGACCGAGGCGGCTCGCGTGAAGGAATACGCAGACCTGGGCATCGATACGTTCATCTTCTCCGGTTATCCACACCTGGAAGAGTCGTACCGCGTTGCGCAATTGCTGTTCCCGCACCTCGACATCGAACGTCCGGAGCTGCCCCAAGGCGCCAACGACATTCTTCCCAAAGCCGCGTCCCGGAGCTGAGGCGCGCCATGAAGAGAATTATTCACAACCTCGCGCCCTGGGCGTTGCCGGTGTTGCTGCTGGCAGTGTGGCAGTTGTCGGTGTCGGCGGGCTGGTTGTCGACACGGATTCTACCGGCGCCGATCGCGGTCATCGAGGCCGGCGTGAGCCTGGTGCGCAGCGGTGAAATCTGGACGCACCTGGCAATCAGCGGCTGGCGTGCCGCGCTGGGCTTCACCATCGGTGGCAGCGTCGGCCTGGCCTTGGGCTTCATCACCGGCCTGTCGAAATGGGGCGAACGCTTGCTCGACAGTTCGGTGCAGATGATCCGCAACGTGCCGCATCTGGCGCTGATTCCGCTGGTGATCCTGTGGTTCGGCATCGATGAGTCGGCGAAGGTTTTCCTGGTGGCGCTGGGCACGCTGTTCCCGATTTACCTCAACACCTATCACGGCATCCGCAGCGTCGATCCGGCGTTGGTGGAAATGTCGCGCAGCTATGGCTTGTCCGGTTTCAGCCTGTTTCGTCAGGTGATTCTGCCGGGTGCGCTGCCTTCGATTCTGGTTGGCGTGCGTTTCGCATTGGGCTTCATGTGGCTGACGCTGATCGTCGCGGAAACCATTTCCGCCAGCTCCGGCATTGGCTACCTGGCGATGAATGCCCGGGAGTTCTTGCAGACCGACGTGGTGGTGCTGGCGATCCTGATGTACGCCGTGCTCGGCAAACTCGCCGACCTCGCGGCCCGTGGACTTGAACGTGTGTGGCTGCGCTGGCATCCGGCGTATCAGGTTGCCAAAGGAGGTGCCGCATGACAGCTCAACAACCTCCACGCCTGCTGCGCGGAATTCCGCTGGTGGTGCGCAAGCTGCAAAAGACCTTTGGTTCGCGGCAGGTGTTGCGTGAGATCGATCTGCACATTCCGGCCGGTCAGTTTGTCGCCGTGGTCGGTCGCAGTGGCTGCGGCAAAAGTACCTTGCTGCGGCTGCTCGCCGGCCTCGACAAACCCACTGGCGGTGAATTGCTCGCTGGCTCCGCGCCACTGAGCGATGCCCGGGAAGACACCCGGTTGATGTTCCAGGAAGCGCGTCTGCTGCCGTGGAAAAAGGTTATCGACAACGTGGGTCTCGGGCTCAAGGGCAACTGGCGGCCACAAGCGCTGGAAGCCTTGGAATCGGTGGGCCTGGCGGATCGCGCCAATGAGTGGCCCGCCGCATTGTCCGGTGGCCAGAAGCAACGGGTGGCCCTGGCCCGCGCGCTGATCCATCAACCGCGCTTGCTGTTGCTCGACGAACCCCTGGGCGCGCTGGATGCCCTGACCCGAATTGAAATGCAGCAACTGATCGAACGCCTCTGGCAGAAGCACGGTTTCACCGTGTTGCTGGTGACGCATGACGTCAGTGAAGCGGTGGCGATTGCCGATCGGGTGATCCTGATCGAAGAGGGCGAAGTCGGCCTCGACCTGCATGTTGAGTTGCCACGCCCTCGGGTCCGCGGCTCCCATCGGCTGGCGGCGCTGGAAACCGAAGTACTCAATCGCGTGCTCGCACTGCCCGGCCAACCGCCGGAACCGGAACCTGTTTCACCCTTGCCTACGCAGTTGCGCTGGGCTCAATAACTCAAGTTTTATCCAACGACAGGAATCAACATCATGACTATCAAGGCCATCAACGTTCGTAACCAGTTCAAAGGCTCGATCAAGGAAATCGTATTGGGCGACGTGCTGTCGGAAATCGATGTTCAGACCGCTTCCGGCATCGTCACTTCGGTGATCACCACCCGTTCAGTGAAAGAGCTGGAACTGGTGGTCGGCAGCGAAGTGATTGCGTTTGTGAAATCCACCGAAGTGTCGATCGCCAAGTTGTAAGGGCGTGGACTGCGAACAACCCCGGAGGACGTGAGTCCTTCGGGGTTTTTTATGCGTGTGAATCAGTGAATTTGGCGGTGCGGCCTTCGCGAGCAAGCCCGCTCCCACAAGGATCTCCAGGGAACGCAGATTTTGTGAGCGACAAATAAACCTGTGGGAGCGGGCTTGCCCGCGAAGAGGCCAGTAAGGTCAACAAAGATCTCAGGCTGGGATACTGCGCTTCGGCAAATACGGCGGCAGATAAAGCCCCAGATACGCATCAAACACCCGCATCCCTTCCTCAGCCATGCGCGGCGTAATCTGCCCATGCTGCTGCACCGAGCGCGCATACACCCGATCTCCAAGCTCCATCGCCAGCGCGAACACATCGACATCGCTTGGCAACTTCGGCAGTTCGAAGTGATGATCGAACAGCTTGTGCATCAGGTCGCCGAGTTCGATGTCGTGCTGGCGGTCGGCCTGGGTGACTTCGGTCAGCCCGTGCTGGGCGAGGATCAGTTGGCGGGCGGCAGCATCTTCGCCGTAGATGTCGAGCATGCGCTGCTCGACGATTCGCGACAGGTCGCGCCAGCCGCTGAGGGCGTTGTGGTCGATGGGTGCTTGCAGGCAGGCGCGGAACGCGGCGTGGACGTCGGCCGTCAGGGCTTCGAGCAGCGCCGGGACGCTGGCGAAGAAATGGTAGACGGAGGAGGGCGGGATCTCCGCGCGCTCGGCGACGCTGTAGATCGACAGACTGGCCACGCCTTCGGCCGCCAGCAGCGTGCGGGCGGCATCGAGTATCGAATCGATCCGGGCCTGGCTGCGGGCGCGGGGTTTGCGAACGGTGGCGGTGCGCGTCATTGGAGTCCTCCTGCGGGGCAGGGGGCATTGTACGAGCAGGCATCTATGTTGTCTGCCCGGCCGCCATCGCTAGCAGGCTAGCTCCCACAGAGATTTTCGGTGTACACAGAATTTATGTTCACTGGAGATCAACTGTGGGAGCTAGCCTGCTAGCGATCCGCCGAAGGCGGCCATAAAAAAACGCCGCATGCCTTATCAGCCTGCGGCGTTTGTTTTTACTGCAACCGCTTAAACGGTATGCAGGTACCAGTTGTACTCAAGGTCGGAGATGGAGTGTTCAAACTCCTCCAGCTCGCTTTCCTTACAAGCCACAAAGATATCGATGTATTTCGGATCGATGTACTTGGCCATGACTTCGCTGTCGTCCAGCTCGCGCAGTGCATCGCGCAGGTTGTTCGGCAGGCTCTGCTCGTTCTGCTCGTAGGAGTTGCCTTCCACGGGCGCGCCCGGCTCGATCTTGTTGGTCAGGCCGTGATGCACGCCTGCCAGAACCGAAGCCATCAACAGATACGGGTTGGCGTCGGCGCCGGCCACACGGTGTTCGATGCGCACGGCATCGGCGGCACCGGTCGGCACGCGGATCGCTACGGTACGGTTGTCCAGGCCCCAGCACGGCGAGTTCGGCACGTAGAACTGTGCGCCGAAACGACGGTAGGAGTTGACGTTCGGGCAGAGGAAAGCCATCTGCGCCGGTAGGGTCTCGAGCACACCGCCGATCGCGTGACGCAGTGCGGCGTTCTGCTCGGGATCCTCGCTGGCAAAAATGTTTTTGCCTTCTTTATCAAGAATCGAAATGTGCACATGCAGACCATTACCCGCCTGGCCTGGATAAGGCTTGGCCATGAAGGTGGTGTCCATCTCATGGTCGTAGGCGATGTTCTTGATCAGGCGCTTGAGCAGGACCGCGTAGTCGCAGGCCTTGATCGGGTCGGCCACGTGGTGCAGGTTCACTTCGAACTGCGCCGGGGCACTTTCCTTGACGATTGCATCGGCAGGGATGCCTTGCTCCTTCGCACCTTCCAGAATGTCCTGGAGGCAGTCGACGTATTCGTCGAGGTCGTCGATCAGGTAAACCTGGGTCGAATGCGGGCGTTTGCCGGATACCGGCGAGCGTGGCGGTTGCGGACGACCGTTCACGTTCTCCTGGTCGATCAGGTAGAACTCCAGTTCGAACGCGGCACAGATGGTCAGGCCCATCTCGTCGAACTTGCGAACTACATTGGCCAGCACTTCTCGCGGGTCGGCAAAGAACGGCTGGCCTTCGAGTTCGTGCATGGTCATCAACAGTTGCGCGGTAGGGCGCTTCTGCCAGGGCTCATTGCACAGGGTGTCAGGGATTGGATAGCAGATTCGGTCAGCATCGCCGATGTCCAGGCCCAGGCCGGTGCTTTCCACCGTCGAGCCATTGATATCCAGAGCAAATAGAGAGGCCGGCAGGTTGATGCCTTTCTCGTAAACCTTGTGGAGGCTGGTGCGTTCAATGCGCTTGCCGCGCACCACACCATTCATATCCGCAATCAGAAGGTCAACGTACAGAACCTCAGGATGTTCCTTAAGGAACGCGTTCGCTTCGTTAAGCTGAACGGCACGCGGGGGTACCGACATGATGCAACACCTTTGTTGTTAAAAATATCAATCATTGATCTCTTCGGGTTTCAGTCAACCCGAACGGCATGCCGAAGTCAAGCGAGGCCTTTTTTGCCCTAAAAAAGCGCCCGTAGGGCTTTTTTGAGGCAGTTTGGGGCGTTTTTATGCCTTTGAGCGCTTTAGCGCCCGCGAGCTTGAGCGGGCCGTGTTGTATTTTTTACGGGGGTGTTGTGTAAAAAAATGAACAAGGCTAAGCTCGATTCAAACCCATAACAGCAATAATACCGGGGTGCTTCATGTCTCGCCTGCCGTTAATCGGCGTCGCCATCTGCTCAAGGCAGATCGGTCTGCATGCTTATCACATCAGTGGCGATCGTTGCGTTCACGCCAAGGCAAGCGTTGCCAAAGGCGTGATGTCGACTCTTCCTTCCCCGGTGAATCTGCTGTCCCCGTCCGATATTCTGGACGGTCTGCACGACATTCTCTTTACTGGCTCTCTTTCCAATATAGAACCGTTTCGCCCTGGCAGCCCGACCAACGCGTCGGCTTCTGCCCATGATTCTGCACGTTCCACTACGCTCTCGCTGACCCGCGCCATTACCCGAGTGGGTAGTTGCGCGCGGACACTGCAGTGGCAATCTGTATCACGCGACGCCCATGCGTCAAACAACGCCTGACTTATAAGAGTCAGGAAACTCAGCCTAAGAGGCATTTATGAGTAACAACCTCGACCAGCTCACCGATTGGTTGAAAGACCACAAGATCACAGAAGTCGAATGCATGATCGCCGACTTGACCGGGATCACCCGGGGCAAGATTTCGCCGACCAACAAGTTCATTGCTGAAAAAGGCATGCGCCTGCCCGAGAGCGTTCTGTTGCAGACCGTGACCGGCGACTATGTCGAAGACGACATCTATTACGAACTGCTCGACCCGGCCGACATCGACATGATTTGCCGCCCCGACCAGAACGCCGTTTACCTTGTGCCTTGGTCGATCGAGCCGACCGCCCAGGTGATCCACGACACCTACGACAAGCAGGGCAACCCGATCGAGCTGTCGCCGCGCAACGTGCTCAAGAAGGTCCTGAAACTCTATGCCGACAAAGGCTGGCAGCCCATTGTCGCGCCGGAAATGGAGTTTTACCTGACCAAGCGCAGTGACGACCCGGACTACCCGCTGCAACCGCCGATTGGCCGTTCCGGGCGCCCGGAAATCGGTCGTCAGTCGTTCTCCATTGAAGCCGCGAACGAATTCGATCCGCTGTTCGAGGACGTCTATGACTGGTGCGAATTGCAGGAGCTGGACCTCGACACGCTAATCCACGAGGACGGCACGGCGCAGATGGAAATCAACTTCCGTCACGGCGATGCCCTGTCCCTGGCCGACCAGATCCTGATCTTCAAACGCACCATGCGCGAAGCCGCACTCAAGCACGACGTGGCGGCCACCTTCATGGCCAAGCCCATGACCGGCGAGCCGGGCAGCGCGATGCACTTGCACCAGAGCATCATCGACATCGAAACCGGCAAGAACGTCTTCTCCAATGAAGACGGGACCATGAGCCAACTGTTCCTGCACCACATCGGTGGTTTGCAGAAGCTGATTCCCGAGTTGTTGCCGCTGTTCGCACCCAACGTCAACTCGTTCCGCCGCTTCCTGCCGGACACCTCGGCGCCGGTGAACGTGGAGTGGGGCGAAGAGAACCGTACCGTGGGCCTGCGGGTTCCGGATGCCGGGCCGCAGAACCGTCGGGTGGAAAACCGCTTGCCGGGCGCCGACGCCAACCCGTACCTGGCGATTGCCGCGAGCCTGCTCTGCGGTTACATCGGCATGGTCGAAGGCTTGAACCCGAGTGCGCCGGTGGTGGGGCGTGGCTATGAACGCCGCAACCTGCGCCTGCCACTGACCATCGAAGACGCGCTGGAACGTATGGAAAACAGCGCGACCATCGAGAAATACCTGGGCAAGAAATTCATCACTGGCTACGTCGCGGTCAAGCGGGCCGAGCATGAAAACTTCAAGCGCGTGATCAGTTCGTGGGAGCGGGAATTCCTGCTCTTCGCCGTCTGATGCGCCGGGCGCCGCTGCACTTGGCGGCGCCCTTCACCGAAATCTTAGGAGAATTCGCATGACCAGCAACAACCCGCAAACCCGTGAATGGCAAACCCTGAGCAACGATCACCACCTGGCCCCGTTCAGCGACTTCAAGCAGCTGAAAGAGAAAGGCCCGCGGATCATCACCAACGCCAAGGGCGTTTACCTCTGGGACAGCGAAGGCAACAAGATCCTCGACGGCATGGCCGGCCTGTGGTGCGTAGCGATCGGCTACGGTCGCGATGAGCTGGCGGATGCCGCCAGCAAGCAAATGCGCGAACTGCCTTACTACAACCTGTTCTTCCAGACCGCCCACCCGCCGGTGCTCGAATTGGCCAAGGCCATCGCCGACATCGCACCGGAAGGCATGAACCATGTGTTCTTCACCGGTTCCGGGTCCGAAGGCAACGACACCATGCTGCGTATGGTTCGCCACTATTGGGCGATCAAGGGCCAGCCGAAGAAGAAAGTCATCATCAGCCGCAAGAACGGCTATCACGGTTCCACCGTGGCCGGCGCGAGCCTGGGTGGCATGACCTACATGCACGAACAGGGCGACTTGCCGATCCCGGGCATCGTCCACATCGCCCAGCCTTACTGGTTCAGTGAAGGCGGCGACATGACACCGGAAGAGTTCGGTGTGTGGGCGGCCAATCAGCTGGAAGAGAAGATTCTGGAAATCGGCGTGGACAACGTCGGTGCCTTTATTGCCGAACCGATCCAGGGCGCCGGCGGCGTGATCATTCCGCCAGAGACCTACTGGCCGCGCATCAAGGAAATCCTCGCCAAGTACGACATTCTGTTCGTGGCAGACGAAGTGATCTGTGGTTTCGGCCGCACCGGTGAGTGGTTCGGTTCAGATTTCTACGACCTCAAGCCCGACATGATGACCATAGCCAAAGGCCTCACTTCCGGCTACATCCCGATGGGTGGCCTGATTGTGCGTGACGAAGTGGTCGCGGTGCTCAACGAAGGTGGCGATTTCAACCACGGCTTCACTTATTCCGGTCACCCGGTGGCCGCTGCGGTGGCGCTGGAAAACATCCGCATCCTGCGCGAAGAAAAAATTATCGAGCGCGTCCATGCCGAAACGGCACCGTATTTGCAGAAACGCTTGCGGGAACTGAACGATCACCCGTTGGTGGGGGAAGTGCGTGGTGTCGGTCTGTTGGGGGCCATTGAACTGGTTCAGGACAAGGCCACTCGCAAGCGTTACGAAGGCAAGGGCGTCGGCATGATCTGCCGCACGTTCTGCTTCGACAACGGCCTGATCATGCGTGCCGTGGGGGACACCATGATCATTGCTCCGCCGCTGGTGATTACCAAGGCTGAAATCGATGAGCTGGTGACCAAGGCACGCAAGTGCCTGGACCTGACCCTGAGTGCGTTGCAGGGCTAAGTGCTAGGCTCTGGGCGGGAGTCATGAAACTTTCGCTCAGAGCAGTTCTGAAGGGTGGCCTTTCCTTGAAAGTCCGCCTCGGATCTTGCCAGACTAGCCGCGGTTCCAGTTGTCCGGGTTCGGCCGCTGAACAAAGTGGTTCAAAAAAGAAAAATTTGGAGCATTACGCATGAAGGCATTAGGAAAAAAGCTTGCTGGCAAGACACTCCTCGCCCTGTCCCTGATGGGCATAATGGCGAGTGCGGTCCAGGCGGACGACAAGGTGTTGCACGTCTATAACTGGTCCGACTACATCGCTCCGGACACCATCAAGAAGTTCGAAACCGAGTCCGGCATCAAAGTCGTCTACGACGTATTCGACAGTAACGAAACCCTGGAAGCCAAGTTGCTGGCAGGCAAGTCCGGCTACGACATCGTCGTGCCGTCGAACAACTTCCTGGCCAAGCAGATCAAGGCCGGCGTTTACCAGAAGCTGGACAAGTCCAAGCTGCCTAACTGGAAAAACCTGAACACTGACCTGCTCAAGGCGGTGTCGGTGAGCGACCCGGGCAACGAACATGCTTTCCCGTACATGTGGGGTTCGATCGGTATCGGCTTCAACGCCGACAAGGTCAAGGCTGCACTGGGTGCCGATGCGCCAACCAATTCCTGGGACCTGCTGTTCAAACCTGAAAACGCCGCCAAGTTGAAGTCGTGCGGGATCAGTTTCCTCGATTCGCCAACCGAGATGATTCCGGTGGCGTTGCACTACCTGGGCTATCCAACCGACAGCCAGGACAAAAAACAACTGGCCGAAGCCGAAGCACTGTTCCTGAAGATTCGTCCTTCGGTGGGTTACTTCCACTCGTCCAAGTACATCTCCGACCTGGCCAACGGCAACATCTGCGTGGCCGTGGGTTACTCGGGTGACATCTACCAGGCCAAGTCCCGCGCGGCTGAAGCCGGTGACAAGGTGAAAGTCAGTTACAACATTCCGAAAGAAGGTGCCGGCAGCTTCTACGACATGGTCGCCATCCCTAAAGATGCCGAAAACGTCGAAGGCGCCTACAAGTTCATGACCTTCCTGCAGAAGCCGGAAATCATGGCTGAAATCACTAACGCCGTACGCTTCCCGAACGGTAACGCGGCCGCCACGGCATTGGTTGATAAAGAAATCACCGCCGACCCGGGCATCTACCCGCCGGCTGACGTGCTGGCCAAGCTGTACGCGATTGCCGACTTGCCGGCCGCGACCCAGCGGATCATGACCCGCAGCTGGACCAAGATCAAATCGGGTAAATAAGCCGGTTTGAGGCAACAACCTGTTGCCGTCGCCTGCGCGGTGACGGCAACAGGTGTAATTAAATGACAGAAAGTTTTGCTGGAACGGTTTTTCGAGGGTAAGTTGCGCGCCGGTTTTGTTGCTGGGCAGCCATGCCTGTCATGTAACGCGGGGCAACTTGGGCCCAACTAATTTTAGAGGACCTCCACTTGCCTATTTTTTCTTTGTTGCGCAATGCATTACTCGCCGGAGCCGGGCTGACACTCGCTGTCAGTGTCCAGGCCGCCGGCACTGTGCATATTTATAACTGGTCGGACTACATCGGTGCGACCACCCTGGCCGACTTCCAGAAAGAGACCGGCATCAAACCGGTCTACGACGTCTTCGATTCCAACGAAACCCTGGAAGGCAAGTTGCTGGCCGGGCGTTCCGGTTATGACGTGGTCGTGCCGTCCAACCACTTCCTCGGCAAGCAGATCAAGGCGGGTGCTTTCCAGAAGCTCGACAAGAAGTTGCTGACCCACTATTCCAACCTCGATCCGGTTTTGCTCAAGCGACTTGAGCAAAACGATCCGGGTAACCAGTACGCCGTACCGTACCTGTGGGGCACCAACGGCATCGGTTACAACGTCGACAAGATCAAGGCTGTGCTCGGCGTCGACAAGATCGATTCCTGGAGCGCGGTGTTCGAGCCGGAGAACATCAAGAAGCTGCACAGCTGCGGCGTGGCGTTCCTCGATTCCGCCGATGAAATGATGCCCACCGTCCTCAACTACATGGGCCTCAACGCCAACAGCACCAACCCCGAAGATTACAAAAAGGCCGAAGCCAAGTTGCTGGCGGTGCGGCCTTACGTGACGTACTTCCATTCTTCCAAGTACATCGCGGACCTCGCCAACGGCGACATCTGCATTGCCATCGGTTTCTCGGGCGACATGTTCCAGGCCAAGGCCCGTGCGGAAGAAGCCGGCAAAGGCATGAACATCGCCTACTCGATTCCGAAAGAGGGCGGCGCACTCTGGTTCGACATGTTGGCGATCCCCAAGGATGCGGCCAACGTCAAAGAGGCCCACGCCTTCATCAACTATTTATTGAAACCCGAGGTGATCGCACAGGTCAGTGATTCTGTTGGCTATGCGAACCCCAACCCTGGCTCGGACAAGTTGATGGAACAGTCCATCCGCACCGACGAGTCGGTTTATCCACCGCAAGCCGTCCTCGACAAGACCTACGTGTCCGTCGAATTACCACCAAACATTCAACGTTTGATGACCCGCAGCTGGACCAAGGTCAAGTCGGGTAAATAGCTGAAAGGCTCAAACTATCCAAGTTCGCCCACCTCGGGCGTACTGCACTCTTTTTTTCTGGGAGTTTCGTAAATGGCAGTTGCCTCCGGCGCCTATAAGAAAGCCCTCGAGGGCGACCAGACACCTAAACAGGTGTTGGTCAAAATCGACCGGGTCACGAAGAAGTTCGACGAGACGATTGCCGTGGACGATGTGTCCCTGGAAATCAAGAAAGGCGAGATTTTCGCCTTGCTCGGCGGTTCGGGATCGGGCAAATCGACGTTGCTGCGCATGCTCGCAGGCTTCGAACGGCCCACGGAGGGGCGCATTTTCCTCGATGGCGTAGACATCACCGACATGCCGCCGTACGAGCGGCCGATCAACATGATGTTTCAGTCCTACGCGTTGTTCCCGCACATGACCGTGGCGCAAAACATCGCCTTCGGCCTCAAGCAGGACAAAATCCCCGCAGCTGAAGTCGATGCCCGTGTCGCGGACATGCTCAAGCTGGTTCAGATGACGCAATACGCCAAGCGCAAACCGCATCAGTTGTCCGGTGGCCAGCGTCAGCGTGTGGCATTGGCGCGTTCTTTGGCCAAGCGGCCGAAGCTGTTGCTGCTCGACGAACCGATGGGTGCGCTGGACAAGAAGCTACGTTCGCAAATGCAGCTGGAGCTGGTCGAGATCATCGAGCGTGTCGGCGTAACCTGCGTCATGGTGACCCACGACCAGGAAGAGGCCATGACCATGGCCGAGCGCATCGCGATCATGCACCTGGGCTGGATCGCCCAGATCGGCAGCCCGATCGACATCTACGAAACCCCGACCAGCCGCCTGGTCTGTGAATTTATCGGCAACGTCAACATCTTCGACGGTGAAGTGATCGACGATGCCGAAGGCTACGCGACCATCACCTGCAAGGACCTGGACCGCCAGATCTACGTCGGCCACGGCATCAGCACCTCGGTGCAGGACAAATCCGTGACCTACGCGATCCGTCCGGAAAAACTGCTGGTGACGCCGACCATGCCGACCTGCGAATACAACTGGTCCAGCGGCAAGGTCCACGACATCGCCTACCTCGGCGGGCACTCGGTGTTCTACGTCGAACTGCCGAGCGGCAAGATCGTCCAGTCGTTCGTCGCCAACGCCGAGCGCCGCGGCCAGCGCCCAACCTGGGGTGACCAGGTTTATGTGTGGTGGGAAGACGACAGCGGCGTGGTACTTCGCTCATGAACATGCGCAAATTCAAACGCCGCCTCAATCGAATAATTCCCGGTGGCCGCCAACTGGTCATCGGGGTTCCGTTCATTTGGCTGTTCCTGTTCTTCATGTTGCCGTTCTTCATCGTCCTGAAGATCAGCTTCGCCGAAGCCGACGTCGCCATCCCGCCGTACACCGAGATCTACAGCTTCATCGACCAGAAGCTCCAGGTGCTGTTGAACCTGGGCAACTACGCGATGCTGGCCGGCGACGAGTTGTACATCGCCGCCTACCTTGGCTCGCTGAAGATGGCGCTGATCAGCACCGTCCTCTGTCTGCTGATCGGCTACCCGATGGCCTACGCCATTGCCAGTGCCCGTAAAGAGATGCAAACGGTGCTGGTGCTGCTGATCATGATGCCGACCTGGACCGCGATCCTGATCCGCGTGTATGCGTGGATGGGCATCCTCAGCAACAACGGTCTGCTCAACGGTTTCCTGATGACCATGGGCTGGATCGACGAGCCGCTGCAGATCCTCAATACCAACCTGGCGGTGTACATCGGCGTGGTTTATTCCTACCTGCCGTTCATGATCCTGCCGCTCTACGCCAACTTGGTGAAGCACGACAACAGCCTGCTGGAAGCCGCCTCGGACCTGGGTTCGAGCACGTTCAACAGCTTCTGGAAGATCACCATCCCTCTGTCCAAGAACGGCATCGTCGCCGGCTGCATGCTGGTGTTCATCCCGGTGGTGGGTGAGTTCGTGATCCCGGAACTGCTCGGCGGTCCGGAAACCCTGATGATCGGTAAGGTGCTCTGGCAAGAGTTCTTCAACAACCGTGACTGGCCGGTGGCCTCTGCGCTGGCGGTGGTCATGCTGCTGATCCTGATTGTGCCAATCATCTTGTTCAACCGTAGTCAGGCCAAAGAAATGGAGGGTAAAGAATGAAGCGCTTCCGTTTCTCGAGTTTCATGCTGATCGCGGGCTTGCTGTTCATCTACGCGCCGATGCTGATCCTGGTGATCTACTCGTTCAACGCCTCGAAACTGGTAACGGTGTGGGGTGGCTGGTCGATCAAGTGGTACGTCGGTTTGATGGACAACACGCAACTGATGGGCTCGGTGGTGCGCTCGCTGGAAATCGCCTGCTACACGGCGGTGGCGGCGGTGGCACTGGGTACGTTGGCGGCGTTCGTCCTGACCCGTATCACCCACTTCAAGGGTCGCACGCTGTTCGGTGGCCTGGTCACCGCGCCGCTGGTGATGCCCGAAGTGATCACCGGTCTGTCGCTGTTGCTGCTGTTCGTGGCGATGGCGCAGATGATCGGTTGGCCACAGGAACGCGGCATCGTCACCATCTGGATCGCCCACACGACGTTCTGTGCGGCGTATGTGGCGGTGGTGGTCTCGGCGCGCTTGCGTGAGCTGGACCTGTCCATCGAAGAGGCGGCCATGGACCTGGGCGCGCGGCCGTGGAAGGTGTTCTTCCTGATCACCATCCCGATGATCGCGCCCTCGCTGGGTGCCGGCGGCATGATGTCGTTCGCCCTGTCGCTGGATGACCTGGTGTTGGCGAGCTTCGTATCGGGCCCGGGTTCCACGACCCTGCCGATGGAAGTGTTCTCGGCGGTGCGTCTGGGGGTTAAACCCGAGATCAACGCCGTGGCCAGCCTGATTCTGCTGGCGGTATCGCTGATGACCTTCCTGGTCTGGTTCTTCAGCCGCCGTGCCGAAGAAGCGCGCAAGCGTGCGATCCAGCAGGCGATCGAAGAAAGCGCTGCCGACTCCTGGAAACAGCCGGACGTGCGTCGCGCCCAGCAGGCGCCAGAAGCGGCTTAAAGCGTTGGCCACAATTATGTGGCCAACCCCGATCCAAATGTGGGAGCGGGCTTGCTCGCGAAAGCGGTGTATCAGTCGACATCACTATCGACTGACACGGCCTCTTCGCGAGCAAGCCCGCTCCCACAGTCGTTTTAGGAAACCCAAGGGGATTTGCGGATGATCTCGACGAAGTTCATCGGCTTGAACCCTGTCTCGCTGTCCACCAGCACATCTGCGTTCACCGTGCCGAACGTGGTGTCCGGTTTGTGTTTGAAGCCATTGGCGAACGCGCACAGGATGCATTCCTTGAACCCTTCGCCCCGTGGATGCGCATGCACCACTGCCTCACGCTGCACGGTGGGGAATGCCGCGTAGTCGATACCCAGCACATCCATTTCCACACCGGCCGTGACCAGCGCCACGTTAGGCCGCAAGTGTTGCGGCACGCCTGGCGTGGTGTGCAGGGCGATCGACAGCCACACCTGTTCGATATCGCCATCCGACAAGCCATAAGGTTTGAGGAACGCTTTGGCGGCATTCGCGCTATCGACTTCGAAACGCTCGTCGTCGGTGCGATGACCTTCCACCAGGCCCAGGTCATGGAACATGGCGCCGACGTAGAGCATTTCCGGATCGTAGGCCAACTGCTTGCGCTCACCGCTCAGGGCGCCGAACAGGAACACCCGACGTGAGTGGTGATAAAGCAGGTCAGACTCGGCGTCACGGATGTATTCAGTGGTGGCCCGGGCCAACGCGCTGTCAGGGATTTTGATACCGGCAATGATGCTGCTCATGGTGCTTTCCTCGTGGGGAACGCCGTGGCGGCGCTGATGGAACAAGTCTGTTCCCGCCTCCAAAACCGGACAATCGATCCATGGCTGCGATCCCGGCCAATGAGCATGCATATCGCGCCAACCTCGCTTGTTGCGCCCGGATTGGCTAAGTTTGCTCCCGGCGAATACGCTTTTGTGGCGAGGGAGCTTGCTCCCGCTGGGCTGCGAAGCGGCCCCAAAACCTGCAACTCAATTACACCAGGCAAACAGTGGTGACAGGAATGGGAGTGCTGCGCACTCCAGCGGGAGCAAGCTCCCTCGCCACAGGTAAGTGTGATCCGTAGAGGCAATCGAACCATGCAAAAAACCGTTGCCATCGTGGTGTTCGCCGGCGTCCAGTCGCTGGACGTCACCGGTCCCATGGATGTGTTTTCCGAAGCCAATCGTTTCCTCGAGCCGCAAGACCATTACCGTTTGGAGGTCATCGGTGTCGAACGCGGGATGATGGCGTGCTCCAACGGTTTGTCGCTCAATGCCCATCGGCATTTCAGTGAATCGCTGGAGGGCTATGACTTGCTGCTGGTGGCCGGCGGACCGCAGTTGCCGTTCCTGGATTTTGGCGCGGCCTTCGATGCGTGGTTGCGTGATGCCTGTGCGCGCTCGCAGCGGTTTGGCTCGATCTGCAACGGCGCGTTCATGCTCGCCCGGGCTGGATTGCTCGAAGGACGGACCGTTACCACCCATTGGGATGATGCCGCGGCGCTGGCCACGTTGTGCCCGTCGACTCAGGTGGATGCCGATCGCCTCTACGTTCAGGACGGCGGGCTCTTCACCTCGGCCGGGGTGACGGCGGGGATCGATTTGTCGCTGTACTTGCTGGCGCAAGACCACGGGCCGGAAGTGGCATTGAGCGTGGCCAAGCGGCTGGTGGTGTTCACCCAGCGCTCGGGCGGGCAATCGCAGTTCAGTCCATTCCTCACGCCCCATGCCGAACCGACATCGGCGGTGGCGCTGGTGCAGCTCTACGTTCTGGCCAACCTGACCGGCGACTTGACCATTGCCGACTTGGCGAACGCAGCCAACATGAGCGCGCGCAATTTTTCCCGGGTGTTCGCCAAGGAAGCGAAAATCACCCCGGCGGAATTCGTCGAGCGGGCGAGGGTGGATGCGGCGCGGGTGCTGCTTGAAAGTACTCATTCGCCGCTCAAGACCGTGGCGTATCAGTGCGGGTTTCGCGATGCCCAGCATATGCGCACAGTATTCAATCGCCGGCTGGGGGTGACGCCGCAGCAGTTCAGGCAGAACTTTGCGGCGATGGTTTGAACCATGAATATGCGTTGTTCTTGCGGGCCTCATCGCTAGCAGGCTAGCTCCCACAATGGATCTGCGTGCACAGGATCACTGTGGGAGCTAGCCTGCTAGCGATGAGGCCAGTCCAGCCAATACAAATCTACTGAGCACTGCGCGCCGGCAAAAACTTCAACGTACTGCGCGTATTGGCCGTGACTTCTTCGTCATTGAAATGCGCCTCGTAGTAAATCCCTTCGACATACGCCTCAGCCTGGTCGTCGTAATGGCTGTCGAACGGCACGCCACTCTGGCCGACCGGGTTGATGGTCAGGCTGTGGGCCGGGTCGGCGAAGTCGACCAGACGCCGGGTCGACGGGCCATACGTCACCGGCCACGGCGCCGGGCCGATCTTGGCCGAGAGGTTGTTCGGCACTTCATGGGTGCCGGGCGCCGCGAACGGGCCGACGTTGAAGATTCGATCCAGCGGCTTCTGCATGCCCAATGGATGACCATGGGTCAGGGTGTGCGCCTTGCCCCACTGCCATTGCGCGAAGTCAGTGCCAAGGAGGGTCTTGAGATGGGCGATGCTCGCTTGCCAGGCCACTTTCACCGTGTCAGCACGGGTTTCCTTGCCGAGGGTGTTGCGGTTATCCCACCACGGCGAGTCGGCTGTCGCGGCCAGGCGGGGCAGCGCAGCGTCGATCACACGGGTCGAAAGCAAAATCTCGAAAAAATCATCGCCCAGCTCATCGTGCATTGTCGCGTCGGCCAGGTTGAACAGGAGCTGGTTGAACAGCGTGGCGCTGGTGGAATCCAGCGGGTAATCGCCTTTCCATTGCGCCAGTTGCTCGACCAGTTTCCGCTCGGCGGGATCGCTCACCACTTCACGCAGTACCGGCAACAGCGGCGCCAACAGACGCGGGCCGTAAGCGGTGGTGGTGCCCAGTTGCAGCTTCTGGTTGGCCTCGTTGTCCCACTTCACATTCTTGTCGCTGAGCTGGCGATTGAGTTGCTGGCCGCGATCGGCGAGGTTGTAGTAACCGGGAATCTCCATGCCGGTCGGCGAGACAGGCTGGAAGTTGGCCGAGACGATGTAGCCGCGCGCCGGGTTCTCTTCCTGCGGGTTGGCGCTGAACGGGTAGAAGCCTTCCTTGTCCGCCTGATTGGTGCTGCCGTCGAGGATGAAACCGGGCTTCACCCCGGCTGCGCGTTTGGGCAGCAGCGCCGAGGCCCACCAGCCGATGTCGCCCTTGGCGTTGGCGTAGACGATATTCAAGCCCGGCGCCTGAACCTTGGCCGCTGCGGCGCGGGCCTTGGCCAGGGTGTCGGCGCGATTGAGCTGATAGAAACCGTCGAGGATCGGGTTCGGCGTTTCAAGGAACGCCCACCACATGGCCACCGGTGTCTTGCCGGCGGCGGTGCCGAGTGCGTCGTTGATGATCGGGCCGTGGGGCGACTGACGCAGGGTCAACGTGACCGGCGCCTGGCCCTTCACCGCGATCTGTTGCTCAGTGTTGACCATGTCCACCCATTTGCCGCGATACCAGACCTGGTTCGGGTTGTCCGGGTTGACCTTCTCGGCAATCAGGTCGAGGTCGTCGTTCTGGAACATCGTCAGGCTCCAGCCGAAATCCAGGTTGTGGCCGAGAAAGGCAAACGGCACCAGCGCCTGATGATGGCCGTACAGTTCGAACCCCGGCGCCGACAGTTGCGCCTCGTACCACACCGACGGCACCGAGAAACGAATGTGCGGGTCACCGGCCAGAAGCGGTTTGGCGCTTTTGCTGCGGTTACCGGAAATCACCCAGGCATTGCTGCCTTCGAATTGCGGCAGGCCGTTGTCGGCCAGGGCTTGTTCGCTGAGGCGGGCGAGAGCGTTCAGGTCTTTCCAGTCACCGGCGGCGAGGGCGGGGCCAGGTGTGGAGCGCGATTTGGCCAACACACCTTTGGGCTGCCAGTCGAGTTCGAAGATGTTCAGGTACTCGGCACCCAGTTGATCGCGCACAAACGTCAGCAATGGTTCGGTGCGAAATGCGGCGGCGAAACTGTAAGCCATGTAACCGGCGACGCTGATGCTGTCTTCGGCGGTGAAAGGACGCTTGCGGATGCCCAGCACGTCGAACTCCATGGGCGCCGCGTGAGTGTCCTGATACTGGTTGATGCCATCCAGATAGGCTTCCAGCGCCTTCCATGCCGGTGACTGACGATCCAGTGCGGCCACATAACTCTCGGCGCGCTCCCGGATACGCAAGCTGCGGAACAGTTTGTCGGTGTCGATCAGTTTCGGTCCGAGGATTTCGGCCAGCTCACCCCGGGCGAGGCGGCGCATGGCTTCCATCTGGAACAACCGATCCTGAGCCTGCACGTAGCCGAGGGTGCGGTAGAGGTCGGTTTCGTTTTCGGCGCGGATATGCGGCACGCCGCGCTCGTCGTAACGCACGGTCACCGAGCCCTGAAGATGCTGCAACTCCACCTGGCCCTGGCGCGTCGGCTGCTTGATGTACACGTACCCGCCGACCCCGATGACGAGCGTGACGATCAGCAATACAAGTACGGTCAGGACGCGTTTCATGGTGACTCCTTGTTCTTCGGGATTGCCGCCCGTGCGAGCTGCAAACATGTAGCACAGACCTCCTGTGCCGGGCATCGCGGTCCTGGAAAAGTCAGGATTGCCTTACTTCACGCCCTCCGGCCAAGGGCAATAGCAACCGACCGCCAGCGTATGGGTGGCGCCCACCGCGCGGCCTTCACTCAATGCTTGCAGGATGGGCTCGATAAAGCTGTTGTTCGAATTGCAGGTCAGGCCTTCGCTGTACGGGCCGAAATAAGCCAGTTTGCCACTGCGGTCCCAGATCGCCACCGCCGGGCTGGCGGGAATCTGTTCGGAACCCGGGAGCACGGTGATGGTTTTCAGGCCGCTCAAGGTGCTGGGCAACTGACCGTGGCTGCCGGGTTTTTGTACCGCGTAAAACTCCACACCCTGCGGTACGTAGTGCTCGACCAGTTCGGTCAGGTGTTGTTGATTGCCGACATTGCACGGACAGGCCGGGTCCCAGAAATGCACCAGGCGAATGGCGCCGGGGCCGGCGAGATCGTCGGGCAGGCGCAGTGGGTCGCCGGAAAATACCGCAGTGTGCGAGCTGAAAGCGCGCAGGTAGCGACCCTGAAACCAGTCATAGGCCGCCCACAAGACGCCGGCGCACACGAGGGCGAGCAGGCTGGCAAGCAGTGTGGTGCGGTAGGCCGGACGCATGGGTTTCAATCCTCGAAGGGCGGCTAGCTTGCCATGCTTGCCGCGACAGATGAATATCGCAGGCCCATAAAGTCTGTTTAGCGCTCTGGAATAGTTCATGTCTGCCACTTTCGACCCCGATCATTTGCGTGCCAGCCTGCGGCCACTGGCCGAGTGGCAGCCGCTTTCCGTGGAAGCGCTGGCCTATCAGCGGTTCTACGGTCTGGATTTTCCGGGACGAACGCAGCGCAGCGGGCTGGGGCGTTTCGAGGTCGATGGCTATGAAGTGGTCAGCCAGGTCTGGTGGCCCGAGCGGGCGAAGGCGACGTTGTTTCTGTTCCACGGCTTCTACGACCACACCGGGCTCTACCGGCATGTCATCGAGTGGGCGCTGGATCAGGGCTTCGCGGTGATTGCCTGCGACTTGCCGGGGCATGGTCTGTCCAGCGGCGAGCGGGCGAGCATCAAGGATTTCGCCGAGTATCAGCACACGCTGCAAGGGTTGTTTGCCGAGGCGCAGTCGCTGGATCTTCCGCAGCCATGGCACCTGTGTGGGCAGAGCACCGGCGGCGCGATTGTGATCGATCATGTGCTCAACCAGGGCGTGAACAGTCCGGCCCAGGGTCAGGTGATTCTGTTTTCACCGCTGGTTCGACCGCGCGCCTGGGGCTGGTCACAGCTCAGTTATTACTTGCTCAAACCTTTCGTGAAAGCCATCGCCCGGCGCTTCAGCGAGAACTCCAACGACCCGGACTTCTTGCCGTTCCTGCAAGCCGATCCGTTGCAGCCGCTGCGACTGCCAACGGCGTGGGTTGGGGCGTTGGCGCGGTGGATCAAGCGCATCGAGGCAGCGCCGAACAGCCCACGGCGACCGCTGATTGTGCAGGGGCAGGCGGACATGACGGTGGATTGGGAGCATAACCTTGAGGTGTTGAAGGCCAAGTTTGATCGGCCGCAGGTGTTGATGCTGCCGGAGGCGCGGCATCATTTGGCGAATGAGACTCTGGCGATGCGGGAGGAGTATTTCGGGTTTTTGAGCAAGCGGATCAAGGGCCGGAATCTTTAGCGACCGTTAGGGCCTCTTCGCGAGCAAGCCCGCTCCCACAGTTGAAATGCATTCCAATGTGGGAGCGGGCTTGCTCGCGAAGGCGGTGTATCAGGCGCTAAAGATTACTGGCTGAGATTCGCCGGATCCTGCCCCACCGCCAACCCCGCCCGAATCGCCGCCAACGCCGCCTGGTAATACGCCTTGCCCTCGGTGGACTCGGCAAACGTGGCGAACTCTTCCAGTTCTTCATCCGACAAGTCGCGATAGACATACAGCAGCGTGTTGTTCAGATCGGCCCCGATCTGATCCATCAACCGCTGGCGCTGACCGTTCAACATTCCCTGAGCCTGACCACCGCCGAGCAACCCCGGGATCATCGAACTCAGGCTGTCAGCCGCGACGCCGGCAATCGCCAGGCTGACTTCTGCGCCAGCCTCGCGAGCTGGCAGGGCTTGGGCCAGGTGGCCGATGATCAGCATGCGGCTGTCGCTGGCTTGAATTTTCGGCAAGCCCTTGGCGTTTTTTGCCAGTTGGTCGCGGCGGGTCGCCAGCAGTTCGGCGGCGACGATTTTCTTGCCCAGGGGCGATTGAAAGAAGGTCAGTGCGGGCTTCGGATCGGCGAGGCTTTTGCGCAGTTGCGCTTCGGCGCGCTGGTCCACGGCCTGGGGGGCGAAGCGTTGATTGCTGTTGTTGACCAAGGCTTGGAACACCGCCGGTGGCAGGCTGTTCTGGTAGCGCTGTTGGGCGGCTGAGAGGGCGTCGTTAAAATGCGCGCGCTGATCTGGCCAACCGGCGACCTTGTACAACTGGTCGTGGCCGTCTGCCCAAGCGGGCAACACACAGAGCATCAGCAGTGAAAAAAGCAAACGGCGCATAGGGACTCCTGTCAGCAGGCGACTATTCTCCGTGCGGCTTTCGTACTTGTCGAGAATTCGTATCAGTAATCCGACAAATCCTCCGCCGCGCGGCTCTGTCGGATTTGCAGGCACAGGAATACTATGCGCGCCATGCAAATATCCTCTGATCACCCGCTGCTGTTACGTATCGTCGACGACCTGGCCGAGCGCGGCTGGTCGCAGCAGAATATTTTCCTGCCTCTGGGTCTGACCCGGGAACTGGCGGCTGAGTGCCGTAAACGTGCAGCCGAGGGCGAACTGGCCCCGGCGGCCGTGGGACGCGGGCCAACGTCGGAGATTCGCGAGGGCATTCGCGGCGACCACATCCAGTGGCTCGAACCCGGTCAGGCGGTGGCGTGCGACAGTTACTTGGGTTTGATGGACAGTCTGCGCGAGGCGATGAATCGCGGGCTCTTCCTGGGCCTGGAAGATTTCGAAAGCCATTTCGCGCTGTACCCGCCCGGGGCGTTTTACCTCAAGCATGTCGATCGTTTTCGTGATGATGACCGGCGCATGGTCTCGGCAGTGATCTACCTCAACGACGCCTGGCTACCCGAGCACGGCGGTCAGTTGCGCATGTACCTGAAGGGCGGCGTCGAACACGATGTGGTGCCCACCGGCGGATGCCTGGTGGTGTTCCTGTCGGGCGAGGTGCCCCACGAAGTCCTGCCCGCGACCCGGGATCGCCTGTCATTGACGGGTTGGTTCCGCCGTCGTGGTAACGAGCCGTTCTGATCATGCAGAAAATTCTGGTAAGCCGCTGCCTGCTGGGCCACCGCGTGCGGTACGACGGCGGGGCGAGCGGGCCGTTCGATCAGCTGCAGCAGTGGCTTGATGAGGGGCGGGTGGTGCCGCTGTGCCCAGAGGTTGCCGGTGGTTTGCCGACACCCAGGGCCGCGGCGGAAATTCCGGGCGGGCAGGGCGGTGAAGTGCTGGATGGCCACGCCTCTGTGATCAACACCGAGGGAGAGGACGTGAGTGCCGAGTTTCTTTCGGGGGCCTATCAGGCGTTGGAACTGGTGCAAAAGCACGGCATCCGGATTGCGGTGCTCAAGGCTAATAGCCCGTCTTGCGGGAATTTGTTGACCTATGACGGGACGTTCAGTGGAGTGAAGGTGAGTGGCGAGGGAGTGACTGCGGCGTTGCTCAGGCGTCACGGCGTTCAGGTTTTCAGCGAACTGGAGATGGTTGAGGTGGCGGTGGCTTTGGGGGCTTTGGGCTGATCCAGAATCCAACCCCTCACCCTAACCCTCTCCCCAAGGGGCGAAGGGACTGACCGAGGTGTCAGACGCTATTCATCGACCTGAAAGATCGAGTCGATTATGGATTCAACACAAAGACTTTCAGGTCGCAAAATTTCTACAGATCCCCACGATCAGTCCCCTCGCCCCCTTGGGGAGAGGGTTAGGGTGAGGGGCTGGATCTAGAGAGCGACAAAATTCTCAAGGTTTGGGCGCCACACTCGCCTCCGCCCCAAACCATTTCTGCTCCAGTGCCCCCAGTCGCCCATCCGCCTTGATCCGCTTCAAAGCAGCTTCCAGGCTCGCTTGAAATGCCGGATTGCCTTTCTGAAACGGAATCGCCAGGTCCACAGCCGGGGCGGCTTTCGGCTTTTCTTCCGTCAGCGACTGCACCAGCAGGATCGAACGTGGCTCTTCTTCCTTCTGCGCGATCAATGGCGCATCGGTGTGAATGTAAGGCTCGGTGAAGTCGAAACGATCTTTCAGTTCCGGGGTCATTGCTATGTGGTTGATGGCGATGTCGTATTTACCGGTTTCAACACCGGGCAACAGATCATTGGAATCAGTGACGACAAAGTCGGCCCGCACATCCAGCTCACTGGCCAGCAGTTGGCCCAATTCGACTTCGAAACCGGTGAGCTTGCCGTCGTCCTTGAAATTGAAGGGCGGTGTATTAGCCTCAAGAGCAATTCGCAATTCGCCGCGGTCGAATACATCGTCAATCAGTTCGGCATGAGCCAAAGGGCTCAAAAGGGGTAGCAGGCAGATCAGGCCAGGCAAAAAACGCATGGTCACTCCTTTGAATTCATTATTGCGATGCGCTGGTTCAGGCTCGCTTTGCTATGGTTGTCGAGATCCTTCGACAACGAATGGCCGTGAAGTTGTCTCGGCCACGCGGATTTTACGGAAAAACTGGAGAAGAGAATGAAAACGTTTATGTCACGTGCTGCGTTGACTGGCCTGCTGATGGGCGTTTCGGTGCTGGCCAGTGCGGCTACACCGGCACCCAAGGGTGCTGAAGTGTCCATTGTTTCTCCTGAAGATGGTGGGACTGTCCCGCAAACTTTCAAAGTCAAATTCGCTGTTGAGAACGTTGCGTTGGCGCCAGCGGGCGATACCACCAAGAATACTGGTCACCACCATTTGCTGATTGATGCCAAGGATGTCGTGGCTGCAGGGGCAGTCATCCCGGCAGATGCCAATCACGTTCATTTCGGCAAGGCGCAAACCGAAACCGAGCTGACGCTGACACCTGGCAAGCACACCTTGCAGTTGGAGTTGGGCGACATGAACCATATGGCCTTCGATCCACCGATCGTCTCCGAGAAGATCACCGTCAACGTTAAGTAACGTTAGTAGCGCCCATGAAAAAGGAGCCCCGAAGGGCTCCTTTTTTTGTCGCTCACGTCACTGTCAGAACAACACGCGGCAACGAATGGTGCCGTTGATGTGCTGCAGCTTCTCTTGGGCAATTTCCGAGTAATCGGCGTCGACGTCGATCACCACGTAGCCGACTTTCTCGTTGGTCTGCAGGAACTGACCGGAGATGTTGATGCCGTTTTCGGCGAAGACCTTGTTGATCTCGCTCATCACACCCGGGATGTTCTCGTGGATGTGCAGCAGGCGGTGCTTGCCAGGGTGAGCCGGCAGGGCCACTTCCGGGAAGTTCACGGACGATACCGACGTACCGTTGTCGCTGTACTTGACCAGTTTCTCTGCCACTTCCAGGCCGATGTTGGCTTGCGCTTCAGCGGTGGAACCGCCGATGTGCGGGGTCAGGATCACGTTGTCCAGGCCACGCAGCGGGCTTTCGAACTCTTCGTCGTTGGAGCGAGGCTCCACCGGGAACACGTCGATGGCCGCGCCGATCAGGTGCTTGTCCTTGATCGCGTCCGCCAGAGCGTCCAGTTCGACCACGGTGCCGCGAGCCGCGTTGATCAGGATGCCGCCCTTCTTGATGGCGCGGATTTCCTTCTCGCCGATCATCCACTGGGTCGCCGCGGTTTCCGGAACGTGCAGGGTGACGATGTCGGACATGCCCAGCAGATCGTGCAGGTTGCCGACCTGAGTGGCGTTGCCCAGTGGCAGCTTGGTCACGGTGTCGTAGAAGTACACCTGCATGCCCAGGCCTTCCGCCAGGACCGACAATTGCGTACCGATCGAGCCGTAACCGACGATGCCCAGCTTCTTGCCGCGGATCTCGAAGGAGTTAGCCGCGCTCTTGATCCAGCCGCCACGGTGGCAGGAAGCGTTTTTCTCAGGAATGCCGCGCAGCAACAGGATCGCTTCGGCCAGCACCAGCTCGGCAACGGAGCGAGTGTTGGAGTACGGTGCGTTGAACACCGCGATGCCGCGTTCGCGAGCCGCGTTCAGGTCGACCTGGTTGGTGCCGATGCAGAAACAGCCGACAGCCACCAGTTTCTTCGCGTGATCGAAGATCTCTTCGGTCAGTTGAGTGCGAGAGCGAATGCCGATGAAGTGCGCATCAGCGATCTTTTCCTTCAGCTGGGCTTCCGGCAGAGAACCGGTGAGGTACTCGATGCTGGTGTAGCCCGCCGACTTGAGAACGTCGACAGCCGATTGGTGGACGCCTTCGAGAAGAAGGAACTTGATCTTGCTCTTATCGAGAGAAGTCTTGCTCATCTGCGTAAACCTGTATCCCGGAGAAAAATGGCAGGAAGCCAGCAGACGCTGACCCGGACGGCAAGAATGCCGTCGCCGCAGAAGGCCGTTGGGCACTATGCTGCGGGGTCGGTATGCTAGCATACGCACCCCGCTAAACACTCATTCCTGCGACGTGAAGCGTTCTCAGGATGACCATGAATTGTTCGAGAGTTCTGTCGATGACCAATCCTGCCCTGATTGATGAGCTGAAGACCCTGGTTGAGCCTGGCAAGGTGCTGACCGACGCCGACTCCCTGAATGCTTACGGCAAGGATTGGACCAAGCATTTCGCCCCAGCCCCGACCGCCATCGTGTTCCCCAAGACCACCGAGCAGGTCCAGGCCATTGTCCGTTGGGCCAATGAGCACAAGGTGGCGCTGGTACCGTCCGGGGGGCGTACCGGTCTTTCCGCCGCTGCCGTGGCCGCGAATGGCGAAGTGGTTGTCTCGTTCGACTACATGAACCAGATTCTCGAGGTGAACCTCACCGACCGCACGGCCGTGTGCCAGCCAGGTGTGGTCACCGAGCATTTGCAGAACGTCGCCGAAGAAAAAGGCTTGTACTACCCGGTGGACTTCGCATCGGCAGGTTCGAGCCAGATTGGCGGCAATATCGGCACCAATGCCGGCGGGATCAAGGTGATTCGCTACGGCATGACCCGCAACTGGGTGGCCGGCATGAAAGTCGTCACCGGCAAGGGTGATCTGCTGGAGCTGAACCGCGACCTGATCAAGAACGCCACCGGCTACGACCTGCGTCAGCTGTTCATCGGCGCTGAAGGCACACTCGGTTTTGTCGTCGAAGCGACCATGCGCCTCGACCGTGCCCCGAAAAACCTCACCGCGATGGTCCTCGGCACTGCCGATTTCGACTCGATCATGCCGGTGTTGCATGCGTTCCAGAGCAAACTCGACCTGACCGCTTTCGAATTCTTCTCCGACAAAGCCCTGGCCAAGGTCATGGCCCGCGGCGACGTACCGGCGGCGTTTGAAACCGATTGCCCGTTCTATGCGCTGCTGGAATTCGAAGCGACCACTGAAGAAGTGGCCAACCACGCCCTGGAAACCTTCGAGCACTGCGTCGAGCAGGGCTGGGTGCTGGACGGCGTGATGAGCCAGAGTGAAACCCAGTTGCAAAACCTGTGGAAGCTGCGCGAGTACATCTCCGAAACCATTTCCCACTGGACGCCGTACAAGAACGACATTTCGGTCACCGTGTCGAAAGTCCCTGCGTTCCTGAAAGAAATCGACGCGATCGTCGGCGAACACTACCCGGACTTCGAAATCGTCTGGTTCGGTCACATCGGCGACGGCAACCTGCACTTGAACATCCTCAAGCCGGAAAACCTGAGCAAGGACGAGTTCTTCGCCAAGTGCGCGACCGTCAACAAGTGGGTGTTCGAGACCGTCGAGAAGTACAACGGCTCGATTTCCGCCGAGCACGGCGTGGGCATGACCAAGCGTGATTACTTGACCTACAGCCGCTCGCCGGTTGAGATCGAGTACATGAAAGCCGTCAAGGCGGTGTTCGACCCGAACGGGATCATGAACCCGGGCAAAATCTTCGCTGTTTGACTTTCGAACTTAAGTGCTACGGAACAGGAGTCGGTAATGAGCTATCAGCACCAGTATGTCGACGGTACGCGTATTCATTTCCCGCTGGGGAAAGTGGTGTGCATCGGCCGTAACTACGCCGAACACGCCAAGGAACTGGATAATCCGGTGCCTACCGAGCCGCTGCTGTTCATCAAGCCGGGCAGTTGCGTGGTGCCGCTGGAAGGCGGTTTCAGCATTCCGATCGAGCGCGGCTCGGTGCATTACGAAGCGGAAATCGCGGTGTTGATCGGCAAGCCGTTGTCGACCAAGCCAAGCCGTGAAGAAGTGCTGGATGCGATTTCCGGTTTCGCCCCGGCCCTGGACCTGACGCTGCGCGACAAGCAGGCCGAGCTGAAATCCAAGGGCCTGCCGTGGGAAATCGCCAAGTCCTTCGACGGTGCAGCGGTGATTGCGCCGTTCGTGTCCGGCAGCACCTTCGCCGACCTGGCCGACATCGGCATTCGCCTGACCATCAATGGCGAAGTGCGCCAGGACGGCAACAGCAGCGCCATGCTTAACCCGATCGTGCCGATGATCCAGCACATGGCCGGCTGCTTCTCGCTGCAGGCCGGTGACGTGATCCTGACCGGCACGCCGGTGGGTGTTGGTCCGCTGAATGTCGGTGATGAACTGGTAATCGAATTGCCGGGCGCCAGCCGCTTCACCAGCAGCGTCCGCTAACCGAAACACCGCAAAACCCTGTGGGAGCGAGCTTGCTCGCGATAGCGGCTTGTCATTCGACATCTCAGTTGACTGACACGGCCTCATCGCGAGCAAGCTCGCTCCCACATTGGTTTTTGGTTGTCTCAAGTTCTGTGTCTGCACATGGCAATCCCGCCATTTCCCGTTTTTTTCACATCTTGTCTGGATAATTCCGCGGATTCTGGCGTCTGAGCCGGTCCCAATTGTGCTATTACCCGTAGCCTGAATTTCTGGAACGCATCCTGAATGGCCTCTCGACCGCTGCCCACTGTCAAAACTGCCCGCCGCTCGCGCTTCGTCATGCGTTGGTATTCCTGGCTTTTGCTGGTGGCCGCCGCCGCTTATGGCCTCGCCTTTGCGATGCATTGGGATGATCGCGGTGTGCTCTGGCTGCGTGAGCGCTTTGAAAGCCCGGACGAGCGTCAGGAAAGTATCTGGCTGCCGGATTACCGCGCGGTGATCGACGCCAAGCTGCTGCCGGGCATGGAGAAGGACGAAGCGTCGGACCTGGCCTACGACCCGCAAACCAAAACCCTGTTTTCGGTCATGGGCAAGAACCCGTTCCTCGTTGAGCTGAGCTTGCAGGGCGACGTCCTGCGCAAGATGCCGCTGGTGGGCTGGAGCAACCCGGAAGGCCTGACCGTGATGGGCAACGGCATGCTGGCCATCGTCGATGAGCGTGAACACATGCTCTCCATCGTCAAGGTCGATGCCGACACTCGCGAACTGAAAATCGCCAACTTCCCGAAATACGACCTCGGCCCTTCGAAGGACCAGAACAAGGCCTTCGAAGCCATCGTCTATGACTCGCGCAATCAGCAAATCCTCCTGGGTGAGGAGCGTCCGCCGGCGCTGTTCAGCTGGAAAAGCGACGGCAGCCAGGCCCTCAAGGGCGACAAGCAGAAACTCGCCAATGACGAACTGGACATCCGCAACCTGTCGGGACTGGCCATCGACCCGCGCACAGGCCACACCCTGGTGCTGTCCGCCGATTCACACTTGTTGCTGGAGCTGGACGAGAAGGGTGAGCAGGTCAGCTTCATGACCTTGCTGGGCGGCTTCAACGGCTTGAAGAAGACCATTCCCCGTGCCGAAGGCGTGACCATGGACGATGCGGGCACGCTGTACATGGTGAGTGAGCCGAACCTGTTCTACCGTTTCGAAAAGCAGAAATAGACGCCGCGAATCCAGCAGTTGTGGTCAAAGGCAACTGGCCATTAAGCTTGAATTCATACAGGCGTGATATTTCATCCGCCTGTTTCTGTTTCCGAGCTCGACTTAATGCGCCGACTTGCCCGTCCCAAACCCCTTATTTTGATCCTGACAGTGATTGCCTTGGTCGTGCTGGTTGCGATCGGCCAATACATGCGTCTGTTCGAGCGCGCCTGGTTCAACCTGCACACCCTCTGGCAACCGCTGAGCAGCGAGTCCATCGGTCTGGATCAATATCGGGTGGAAATCGAAGCCCGGGTCATCGATGGGCTGAACGACGACGTGTCGGCGCTGACCTTCGATCCGGTGCGCAAAAGCCTGTTCACCGTCACCAACAAAAACGCCGAGCTGATCGAGCTGTCGCTGGACGGTCGGATCATTCGACGCATTTCACTGGTGGGCTTCGGTGATCCGGAGGCGGTGGAGTTCATCAGCGCCGACACTTACGTGATCACCGATGAGCGCGAGCAACGGCTGATCAAGATTCATCTGGAAAAGGACACCACATTCCTCGACGCGGCAGACGCCGAGCAGATGACTCTTGGTGTGCACATGAGCGGCAACAAGGGTTTCGAAGGCCTGGCTTACGACTCGGTGGGCAAGCGCTTGTTTGTCGCCAAGGAACGCGACCCGATGCTGATCTACGAAGTGCAGGGCTTCCCGCATTACAACCCGGAGAAATCCTACGCGGTGCACGTGGTCAACAACCCCAAGCGCGATGCCGGGATGTTCGTGCGGGACCTGTCGAGCCTGCAATACGACGAGCGCAGCGGCCATTTGCTGGCGCTGTCCGACGAGTCGCGACTGATTCTGGAACTGGATGTGGACGGGCGACCGCTGAGCACCATGTCACTGAGCAAGGGGCGTCAGGGTTTGCAGAAGACAGTGCCGCAGGCGGAAGGCATCGCGATGGATGACGATGGCACGATGTACCTCGTCAGCGAACCCAACCTGTTCTACGTCTTCAAGAAACCACCGCAGCCCTGACCAACACTGCAAAACCAATGTGGGAGCGAGCTTGCTCGCGAACGCGGTGTGTCAGTCGACATTTCTATCAACTGACACACCGCATTCGCGAGCAAGCCCGCTCCCACAGGTTTATCGGCGTGCCAGATTTACTGGGCGCGCAGGGTTTTCACACCTTCGCTGGTGCCCAGCAGCAGCAAATCCGCCGGACGCGCCGCGAACAGACCATTGGTGACCACGCCAACGATCGCGTTGATCTGCGTCTCCAGCTCAACCGGGTTGGTGATCTGCATGTTGAACACGTCGAGGATGATGTTGCCGTTGTCGGTCAGCACGCCTTCACGGTAAACCGGGTCGCCACCGAGCTTCACCAGCTCGCGAGCCACGTGGCTGCGGGCCATCGGGATCACTTCGACCGGCAGCGGGAACGCGCCAAGTACCGGCACCAGTTTGCTGCCATCGGCGATGCAGATAAAGGTCTTGGCCACGGCCGCGACAATCTTCTCGCGGGTCAGGGCTGCGCCGCCGCCCTTGATCAGGTTCAGGTGCGCGTCGCTTTCATCGGCGCCGTCGACGTAGAACTCCAGGTCGCTGACGGTGTTCAGCTCATACACCGGAATGCCGTGGCCCTTGAGGCGGGCAGCGGTGGCTTCGGAACTGGCGACCGCGCCATCGAACGCGCCTTTGTGCTTGGCCAGGGCGTCGATGAAGCAGTTGGCGGTGGAGCCGGTGCCGACCCCGACGACGCTCTTGTCGTCGAGTTTCGGAAGGATGAAGTCGACGGCGGCCTGAGCCACTGCCTGTTTGAGTTGATCCTGGGTCATGCGGGCTCCGAGGTGCCGAAGGAGGGAACGAAAGGCCGGCATTATAGGCTTCGGGGCAGGGAAGGTCATTGCCCGATTGGCTGATGGTGCGTTGGAAACGATGCGGTCCTTGTGGCGAGGGAGCTTGCTCCCGCTCGGCTGCGCAGCAGACGCAAAACCTGTTTGCACGGTATGTCTGAAAGAATGCAGGGGACCGCTTCGCGCTCCAGCGGGAGCAAGCTCCCTCGCCACAAGGGTTCGATGGTGTCTAAAACCACCTGTTTAGTGTGGTCGTCCGCCCGAAAGCCGGGTTAGACTCCTTGGCCCTGCCCAACCCGCTCAGTGATGCTTTCCGATGCTCGAACAGTACGTCAAAAAGATCCTCACCTCGCGCGTTTATGACGTTGCCGTAGAAACCCCATTGCAGACGGCCCGCCAGCTCTCCGAGCGGCTGGGCAACTCCATTTGGCTCAAGCGCGAAGACTTGCAGCCGGTGTTCTCGTTCAAGATTCGCGGTGCCTACAACAAGCTGACCCAACTGAGCGATGAAGAGCGCGCTCGCGGTGTGGTCACCGCTTCGGCGGGTAACCACGCGCAGGGCCTGGCCCTGGCGGCGAAAGTGCTGGGCGTGAAAGCCACCATCGTCATGCCCAAGACCACCCCGGAAATCAAGGTCGAAGGCGTGCGTTCCCGCGGCGGCAAAGTGGTGCTGCACGGGGATTCGTTCCCGGAAGCCCTGGCCTACTCGCTGAAACTGGTCGACGAAAAAGGCTACGTCTACATCCACCCGTACGACGATCCCCACACCATTGCCGGGCAGGGCACGGTGGCCATGGAGATTCTGCGCCAGCACCCGGGGCGTCTGGATGCGATTTTCGTTCCGGTGGGCGGTGGCGGATTGATCGCCGGGATCGCGGCGTACGTGAAGTACCTACGGCCTGAAATCAAGATCATCGGCGTCGAGCCGGACGATTCCAACTGCCTGCAAGCGGCTATGGCGGCCGGCGAGCGTGTGGTACTGCCGACCGTGGGCCTCTTTGCCGATGGCGTCGCCGTGGCGCAGATCGGTCAGCACACCTTCGATATCTGCAAAGACTACGTCGATGAAGTGATCACCGTCAGCACCGACGAGATCTGCGCGGCGATCAAGGATATCTACGACGATACCCGCTCGATCACCGAACCTGCCGGCGCCCTGAGCGTGGCCGGGATCAAAAAGTACGTCGAGCAACGCGGCGTCACCGGACACACCTTCGTGGCTATCGACTCCGGCGCCAACGTCAACTTCGACCGCCTGCGCCACGTCGCCGAGCGCGCCGAGTTGGGCGAGGGTCGCGAGGCGATCATCGCTGTGACCATCCCCGAGAAACCGGGCAGCTTCAAGGCGTTCTGCGAAGCCATCGGCAAGCGCCAGATCACCGAATTCAACTACCGCTACAACACTGGCAGCGAAGCGCACATCTTCGTCGGCGTGCAGACGCATCCGGAAACCGACCCGCGCAGCGCGCTGATCGCCAGCCTCGGCGAGCAGGGTTTCCCGGTGCTGGACCTGACCGACAACGAACTGGCCAAGTTGCACATCCGCCACATGGTGGGCGGTCGCGCGGCCCACGTGGTCGATGAAGTGATCCTGCGCTTCGAATTCCCGGAGCGTCCGGGCGCGCTGTTCAACTTCCTCAACAAGCTCGGCGGGCGCTGGAACATCTCGATGTTCCACTACCGCAACCACGGCGCGGCCGATGGCCGTGTGGTCGCGGGCCTGCAAGTGCCTCACGATGAACGTCACCTGGTTCCTGCGGCGCTGGAAGAAATCGGCTACCCGTACTGGGATGAAAGTGATAACCCGGCCTATCAGCTGTTTCTCGGCTGAGCGGCTACGCTGGTGGGCAGACCTTAAGGACATCGAACAATGGAAACGTTAACCGCCCTGAAAATGGCGCACACCGCGGCGACGGCAATATTGTTGGGCTGTGCGCTGGGCTTGGGGATATGGGTTTGGCAAACGCGGCGTAATGGCGATGCGACTGCTGCGGCACGCACGCTGCAGCGGCCGCGAGTGTTTGTCTGGCTGCTGATGGGCCTGGCGTTGCTGAGCATGCCGTTCACCGGCTGGTGGATGGTGCATCTGGTGGGCTGGCCGTTGGGGCAGACCTGGCTGCTGGCTTCCAGTGTGCTCTACACCGTGGCGGCGTTGGGCTGGTTCTGGTTGCTGGTGCGACTGAACAAGTTGCGCAAGGCGCCGGCGGGGAACGGCAAGTTCACCTTTGCCCTCGCACTGTTCAGCTTTGTTTGTTTCATCGCGATTGCGGGTTTGATGGGCGCCAAGCCGGTTTAAGGCTACAGACCGAGTCGGCCCCTTCGCGAGCAAGCCCGCTCCCACATTGATCTCGGCTGTACACAAATCCTGTGTCCACTGAAGATCAATTGTGGGAGCGGGCTTGCTCGCGAAGGCGATATCAGCCGCGCAACGAAATCACCGGCCAACCCCGCTTCTCAGCCTCGGCCCGCAAATTAGGATCCGGATCGACAGCGATCGGATTCGCCACTTGCTCCAGCAACGGCAGGTCATTCATCGAATCGCTGTAGAAATAGCTGTCTTCCAGATTGTGGCCGGTCTCTTCCAGCCAGCGAATCAACCGGGTCACCTTGCCTTCACGGAAGCATGGGACATCGGTGCTACGCCCGCTGTAACGGCCGTCGATCATTTCGCATTCGGTGGCGATCAGGGTCTCAACGCCTAAGCGTGCTGCAATCGGCCCGGTAACGAAGCGGTTGGTCGCGGTGATGATCACCAATTTGTCGCCAGCGTCACGGTGCTTGGCCAACAATTCAATAGCCTTGGGCAGCACAATCGGCTCGATGCAATCGCGCATGTAATCCAGGTGCCATTGATCCAGCGTGGCCATCTCGGTGCGGCCGAGGACTTCCAGGCAGAAGTTCAGGTAGGCATCGTTATCCAGCTTGCCGGCCAGGTAATCCTGATAGAACTCGTCGTTGCGTGCCTTGTAGGCGACGGCGTCGAGGAAACCGCGCTCGCACAGGTAATCGCCCCAGGCGTGGTCGCTGTCACCGCCCAAAAGCGTGTTGTCCAAGTCGAATAAAGCCAGCCGCATTGCAGTTACTCGCTGAAAAGTCTGTAGAAAGGCGTCCAGAATACGGACTTTTCACAAGAGTGCACATAAGGTAGGTCGGCTCGTTGCTGCCTTCACAACCTTTGTGGAACAATGCGGCGACATGCGTTTGCGAGGTTGTTGCCGTGATCGACCCCGATGGTTTCCGCCCCAATGTCGGGATCATTCTCACGAATGATGCCGGACAGGTGCTATGGGCTCGCCGTATCAATCAAGATGCCTGGCAGTTTCCACAGGGCGGGATCAACCCCCAGGAGACGCCGGAAGACGCCTTGTATCGCGAGTTGAACGAAGAAGTGGGTCTTGAGCGCGAAGATGTTGAAATTCTCGCCTGCACCCGGGGCTGGTTGCGCTATCGTTTGCCGCAACGTCTGGTCAGGACGCACAGCCAACCGCTGTGCATCGGCCAGAAACAGAAATGGTTTCTCCTGCGCCTGATCTCCAACGAGCAGCGGGTGCGGATGGATTTGACCGGTAAACCGGAGTTCGATGGCTGGCGCTGGGTCAGTTATTGGTATCCGTTGGGCCAGGTGGTGACATTCAAGCGCGAGGTGTATCGACGCGCTCTCAAAGAGCTTGCCCCGCGCCTTTTAACGCGCGACTGACGACGGAGTTCGACCCCGAGCCATGCTCAATACGCTGCGCAAGATCGTCCAGGAAGTTAACTCCGCCAAGGATCTCAAGGCGGCGTTGGGGATTATTGTGTTGCGCGTCAAAGAGGCCATGGGCAGCCAGGTCTGCTCGGTCTACCTGCTTGACCCTGAGTCCAACCGCTTTGTGCTGATGGCGACCGAGGGCTTGAACAAGCGCTCGATCGGCAAAGTCAGCATGGCGCCCAACGAAGGTCTGGTTGGCCTGGTCGGCACGCGCGAAGAACCCCTGAACCTCGAAAACGCCGCGGATCACCCGCGCTATCGTTACTTCGCCGAAACCGGCGAGGAGCGCTACGCCTCCTTCCTCGGGGCGCCGATCATTCACCACCGCCGCGTCGTCGGCGTGTTGGTCATCCAGCAAAAAGAACGCCGCCAGTTCGATGAAGGTGAAGAAGCCTTCCTCGTGACCATGAGCGCGCAGCTTGCCGGTGTTATCGCCCACGCCGAAGCCACCGGTTCGATCCGTGGCCTGGGCCGTCAGGGCAAAGGCATCCAGGAAGCCAAGTTCGTCGGCGTACCGGGTTCTCCGGGTGCGGCGGTCGGGACCGCGGTGGTCATGCTGCCGCCGGCCGATCTGGACGTGGTGCCCGACAAGACCATCACCGATATCGAAGCCGAACTCGGACTGTTCAAGACCGCCATCGAAGGCGTGCGCGCCGACATGCGTGCGTTGTCCGCCAAGTTGGCCTCGCAGCTGCGCCCTGAAGAGCGGGCCTTGTTCGACGTCTACCTGATGATGCTCGCCGATGAAGCGCTGGGCAACGAAGTGACCACGGTGATCAAGACCGGTCAGTGGGCCCAGGGCGCGTTGCGCCAAGTGGTCACCGAGCACGTCAACCGTTTCGAATTGATGGACGACGCCTACCTGCGTGAGCGCGCCTCGGACGTCAAGGACCTTGGCCGCCGTTTGCTCGCCTACTTGCAGGAAGAGCGTCAGCAGAACCTGATCTACCCGGAAAAAACCATTCTGGTCAGCGAAGAACTGACGCCGGCGATGCTCGGCGAGGTGCCGGAAGGCACGCTGGTCGGCCTGGTCTCGGTCCTCGGTTCAGGCAACTCCCACGTCGCGATCCTCGCCCGGGCGATGGGCATCCCGACGGTGATGGGCCTGGTCGACCTGCCTTATGCCAAGGTCGACGGCATTGAATTGATCGTCGATGGCAATCGCGGCGAGGTCTACACCAACCCCAGCGACGTGCTGCGCAAGCAGTTCGCCGAAGTGGTGGAGGAAGAGAAACAACTGGCGCTCGGTCTCGACTCCCTGCGCGACTTGCCGTGCGTGACCCTCGATGGCCATCGCATGCCGCTGTGGGTCAACACTGGCCTGCTGGCGGACGTGGCGCGAGCGCAGAAGCGTGGCGCCGAAGGCGTCGGTCTGTACCGTACCGAAGTGCCGTTCATGATCAACCAGAGGTTCCCGAGCGAAAAGGAGCAACTGGCGATCTATCGCGAGCAACTCGCCGCGTTCCACCCGCAACCGGTGACCATGCGCAGCCTGGACATCGGCGGTGACAAGTCGCTGTCGTACTTCCCGATCAAGGAAGACAACCCGTTCCTCGGCTGGCGCGGCATTCGCGTCACCCTCGACCACCCGGAAATCTTCCTGGTGCAGACCCGCGCGATGCTCAAGGCCAGCGAAGGCCTGAACAACCTGCGGATTCTGCTGCCGATGATCTCCGGCACCCATGAACTCGAAGAAGCCTTGCACCTGATTCACCGGGCCTGGGGCGAAGTCCGCGACGAAGGCTGCGATGTGCCCATGCCGCCGATCGGCGTGATGATCGAGATTCCGGCGGCGGTTTATCAGACCAAGGAGCTGGCGCGGCAAGTGGACTTTCTGTCGGTCGGCTCCAACGACCTGACCCAGTACCTGCTGGCAGTGGATCGAAACAACCCGCGGGTTGCCGACCTCTACGACTACCTGCATCCGGCGGTGCTGCAAGCCCTGCAGAGCGTGGTGCGTGATGCTCATGCCGAAGGCAAGCCAGTCAGTATTTGCGGCGAGATGGCCGGTGACCCAGCGGCGGCGGTGCTGTTGATGGCGATGGGCTTCGACAGCCTGTCGATGAACGCCACCAACCTGCCGAAAGTGAAGTGGATGCTGCGTCAGGTCAATCTCAGCAAGGCCAAGGAATTGCTGGCCGAGCTGATGACCATCGACAATCCGCAAGTTATCCACAGCTCGCTGCAATTGGCGCTGAAGAACCTTGGGTTGGCGAAGATGGTCAATCCGGCTGCGGTCAAGGCTCTCTAAACCTACGGCGCCTCTAAAATCGACCCCTCACCCCAGCCCTCTCCCCAGAGGGGAGAGGGGGAAAGGGGGCCGATCTTCATGCTGTTCTAATATGAGTTCGACTCGATATCTCAGGTCGATGTAGCTCGAAAGAACACCTCGGTCAGTCCCCTCTACCCCTTGGGGAGAGGGTTAGGGTGAGGGGTGGTTCTAACTGACACCTCACAATCTAAACCCGCACCTCAACCTCCCCCAAATGCCCCCCATACGGCCCGAAACTCCGTTCGACCATATGCCGCGTCCCGTCCGCCTGAACAATCAATGCCGTACTCGCCCGCGTCCCGTACGTGGGGCTCGCAATAAACACGCTCGACAACAACGTCTCGGTCGCCAGCCCAACGCCGGTATCCGGCAGCTCGGCAAACGGTGCGGTCTGCGGATCATTCAGCAACGCCAGTAATGCCTCTGGCTGCGGATCTTCCAACACTCCCTCCAACGCCGCCCGTGCCTTGAGCAGTTTTGGCCACGGTGTATCCAGTCCGGCATTCGACAACCCATAAACCCCGTGTGGCAGCATCACCGCCTCAGACTCGCGCGCATTGAAGTGCCACAGTTCGTTGGCATTACCGATCAGCAGATTAAACCCGGCATATTCCAGCGAGCGTCCGACAATGTCGTTCAAGTAATCATCAATCGGCATGTTGCCCAAGAGGAAACCCGCCACCAGCTCACCCCGGGATTTTCGCGAAGGAGGCTGGTGCGGATCGCGAATATTGGTCAGCGCAGCAAAGCGCCCGTTGGCCCCGATACCGAGCCAGGTGCCGCCGGCTTCCAGGTCGCGACCGGCGTAAACGTGCGGTGCGTGCGGCCATTGCGCCAGAGGCTGGCTGGGCCGGGCATAGAACTCGTCGCGGTTGACCGCCACGATCAGCGGCTGGGTGTGGCCCGGTCGCCAGGCAAAAACAATCAGGCACATAAGGTGGTCCTTGTGTGTTTTTTGCCCACTCTACGCAGTCGTCGCTTGTCGTTCCATCGCCTTGCGTAGTGGAGCCGTGGCCCCTGCATCCGTTACTATGCCGGTGCTTTTTTTGAGAAGCGTATAAGGACGGCCATGGAATTTCTGCTCTATCTGGCGCTGGGCGCCTGCGCAGGCGTGCTGGCCGGGCTGTTCGGGGTTGGCGGCGGGATCATCATCGTCCCGGTGCTGGTGTTCAGTTTCACCTTGCAGGGCTTCGACGCTTCGATCCTGACCCACCTGGCGGTCGGCACGTCCCTGGCGACGATCATCTTTACATCGGTCAATGCGGTCCGCGAACATCACCGTCGCGGCGCCGTGCGTTGGCCGATATTCGTGTGGATGACCGTGGGCATTCTGATGGGCGCCGGTTTCGGGGCGCTGACGGCCGAAGCGATTTCCGGCCCGAACCTGCAAAAGATCATCGGTGTGTTTGCGCTGATCATCGCCGCGCAACTGGCGCTGGACGTCAAACCCAAGGCCAGTCGAACGGTGCCCGGCAGACTCGGTCTCACCGTGGCCGGCAGTGTGATTGGCTGGGCCTCGGCGATTTTCGGCATTGGCGGCGGCTCGTTGACCGTGCCGTTCCTGACCTGGCGCAGCGTGCCGATGCAGCAAGCCGTGGCGACTTCGTCGGCGTGCGGTCTGCCCATCGCCTTGGCCAGTGCATTAAGTTTCATGATTCTGGGCTGGCACGATCCGCTGCTGCCGGCCCATAGTCTCGGTTTTATTTATTTGCCGGCGCTGCTGGGGATTGCCCTGACCAGCATGGTGTTCGCCCGTCTCGGCGCGCGACTGGCCCACAGGCTGTCGCCGAAGTTGCTGAAAAGGTTGTTTGCCGCTTTGCTGTTCTGCGTAGGCCTGAGCTTCCTTCTCTAGCCCGAAATGCTGGCTTAATCCTGAGGTGACAGCGTCGCCCGGGAATTCTGGTTCAACTCTAACAAGGAGTCGCAATGCTGCCTTACCCGCAGATCGACCCGGTGGCCCTGGCCATCGGTCCGCTGAAAATCCACTGGTACGGTCTGATGTACCTGATCGGCATCGGCGGTGCGTGGCTGCTGGCATCGCGCCGGCTCAACCGTTTCGACCCGACCTGGACCAAGGAGAAACTCTCCGACATGGTCTTCTGGATGTCGATGGGCGTTATCGTCGGCGGTCGCCTGGGTTATGTGCTGTTCTACGATCTGCACGCTTACCTGGCCAACCCGACGCTGATTTTCGAGGTCTGGAAGGGCGGCATGTCGTTCCACGGCGGCTTCATCGGCGTGATGCTGGCAGCGTTGTGGTTCGGCAAGAAGAACAACAAGTCGTTCTTCCAGCTGATGGACTTCGTCGCGCCGATGGTGCCGATCGGCCTGGGCGCCGGGCGCATCGGCAACTTCATCAACGCCGAGTTGTGGGGCAAGGCGACCGACGTGCCGTGGGCGATGATCTTCCCGCCGTTCAGCGATCCGGCGCAGCTGCCGCGCCACCCGTCGCAGCTGTATCAGTTCGCCCTCGAAGGCGTGGCGCTGTTCGCCATCCTCTGGTTGTTCTCGCGCAAGCCGCGGCCGACCATGGCGGTTTCCGGTATGTTCGCGCTGTTCTATGGCATCTTCCGTTTCATCGTCGAATTCGTCCGTGTACCGGACGCGCAACTGGGCTATCTGGCCTGGAACTGGCTGACCATGGGCCAGGTACTGTGCGTACCGATGATCGTCGGCGGGCTGTTCCTGATCTGGCTGGCGTATCACCGCGCCCCGGCGACTCCGGCTGCAGCCGTATAAATTCGAATCCCGGGGTGACGACCCCGGGTTCAAGGACACAGGTAATTCATGAAGCAATATCTCGAACTGGTCGCCCACGTCATCAAGAACGGCACCAAGCAAGCCAACCGCACCGGCGTGAACACCATCAGCTTTCCGGGCGCGATGCTGCGTTATGACCTGAAAGAAGGTTTTCCGGCGATCACCACGCGCAAGATGGCCTTCAAATCGGCCATCGGCGAGATGTGTGGTTTCCTGCGTGGCGTGAACAACGCCGCCGAATTCCGCGCCCTGGGCTGCAAGGTCTGGGATCAGAACGCCAACGAAAACGCGCAGTGGCTGGCCAACCCGTTCCGTCAGGGCGAAGACGACCTCGGCGAGATCTACGGCGTGCAATGGCGCAAATGGCCGGCGTACAAGCAGATCCCGGTCAGCAACAAAGCCGCCATCGAGCAAACTCTGAGCCAGGGTTATCGTCAGATCGCTGAAGGCGAAGAAGACGGTCAGGCCTACGTGGTGCTGTACAAGGCGATCGACCAGATCCGCCAGTGTGTCGACACCATCATCAAAGACCCGGGCAGCCGCCGCATCCTGTTCCATGGCTGGAACGTCGCGCAGCTCGATGAAATGGCCCTGCCGCCGTGCCATTTGCTGTACCAGTTCCACCCGAATGTCGAGACCAAAGAGATTTCTTTGACCCTCTACATCCGCTCCAACGACCTGGGCCTGGGCACGCCGTTCAACCTCACCGAAGGCGCTGCGTTGCTGAGCCTGATCGGTCGCCTGACCGGCTACACGCCGCGCTGGTTCACCTATTTCATCGGTGATGCCCACGTCTACGAAAACCACCTGGACATGCTCAATGAACAGCTCAAGCGCGAGCCGTTCCCGATGCCGAAGCTGGTGATCAGTGATCGAGTGCCGGAGTTTGCCAAGACCGGTGAGTATCAGCCGCAGTGGCTGGAGTTAATCGAGCCGAGCGATTTTTCGCTTGAGGGTTATCAGCACCACGCGCCGATGACCGCGCCGATGGCGGTCTGATGTAGCACGCAATACCCCTGTGGGAGCTAGCCTGCTAGCGATAGCGACGGCACATCCAGTAATGATGTGACTGAAAAACCGCTATCGCTAGCAGGCTAGCTCCCACTTTGGGTTCTGTGTTGGGCTCAATGGCCGTGGCTTCGGCCGACATGAGAATGCTCCACCTCCGTCGTCACAACCCCGCCACTCACTTCCAGCCTTTGCAAAATCCCGCACTGATCAATATCCGGCCCCTCACCACAGCGTTGGCGCAGGTCGAGCAGTTGTGTCTGCAACGCCATCAACCCATCGATCCGCGCCTTCACGTGATGGATATGCTCGTCGATCAACGCATTCACGCTTTCACATTGATCCTGCGGACTGTCGCGCAGGGCCAGCAGGCTGCGGATCTCTTCGAGGGTCATGTCGAGGGTGCGGCAGTTGCGGATGAAGGTCAGGCGTTCGGCGTGGGCCTGGGTGTAGACGCGGTAGTTGCCGTCGCTGCGGGCCGGTTCCGGCAGCAGGTTTTCGCGCTCGTAGTAACGGATGGTTTCGACGGCGCAGTCAGTGAGTTTCGCCAGTTCTCCGATCTTCATGACGACAATCTCCAAATAGGTGCTTGACCCTATAGTGGCTACAGGGTCTTTACTTGGCAACAGGCACCTTCATGGACGCAACCAATGAGCGATTCCCTTCACACCCACAAACCCGAGGCTGGTCACGATCACGATCACGATCACGATCACAGCCACAAGCTGCAGCCTGTGCAGAAGCATGAGCATGGCGGGCATGGAGATTCTTGCTGTTCCTCAAAAGTGGCAGCGCCTTCGCTGATCAAGTTGAGCGACAAGCCGACTGACGGCGCACGGTTGAGCAGTTTTCGCATCGACGCGATGGATTGCCCGACGGAGCAGACGCTGATCCAGAACAAACTGGGCAAGCTCGCGGGTGTGCAGCAACTCGAATTCAACCTGATCAATCGGGTCCTGGGCGTGACCCATGACCTGCCGAGCACTGCGCCGATTATCGAGGCGATCAAGTCGCTGGGCATGGTGGCCGAACCGATGGAGCAGGGCAGCGAAGCGCCAGCACCGATCCCCGAGAAAAAACACTGGTGGCCCCTGGCGCTGTCCGGCGTGGGTGCGCTGGCTGCAGAAGTGATCCACTTCACCGACGCCGCACCGATTTGGGTGGTAGCCATCATCGCGCTGGTTTCGATCCTCAGTGGCGGGCTCACCACTTACAAGAAAGGCTGGATCGCACTCAAGAACCTCAACCTGAACATCAACGCCTTGATGAGCATCGCGGTGACCGGCGCGATATTGATCGGCCAATGGCCGGAAGCGGCGATGGTGATGTTTCTGTTCACCGTGGCCGAGTTGATCGAAGCCAAGTCGCTGGACCGGGCCCGTAACGCCATTGGCGGCCTGATGCAGATGACCCCGGAACAGGCGACGGTGCAGCAAGCCGACGGCAGTTGGGTCGAGCAAGACGTCAAGACCATCGAACTCGGTGTGCGCGTGCGGGTGCGTCCCGGCGAGCGGATTGGCCTGGACGGTGAAGTGGTGTCGGGCAGTTCGACCATCGATCAGGCGCCGATCACCGGCGAAAGCCTGCCGATCGAGAAGACCGTGGGCGATAAAGTCTTCGCCGGCACCATCAACCAGGCGGGCTCGCTGGAATACACCGTGACCGCTGCGGCCAATAACTCGACCCTGGCGCGGATCATCCACGCCGTGGAGCAGGCCCAGGGCGCGCGAGCACCGACCCAGCGCTTCGTCGATCAGTTCTCGAAAATCTATACCCCTGCGGTATTCCTGCTGGCCCTCGCCGTCGCCGTGATTCCGCCGCTGTTCATGGGCGCCGTCTGGTTCGACTGGATCTACCGGGCGCTGGTGTTGCTGGTCGTCGCTTGCCCCTGCGCGTTGGTGATTTCCACCCCGGTGACCATCGTCAGCGGCCTCGCGGCAGCGGCGCGCAAAGGCATCCTGGTGAAGGGCGGTGTTTACCTGGAGGGCGGTTACAAGCTCGATTACCTGGCCCTGGACAAGACCGGCACCATCACCCACGGCAAACCGGTGCAGACCGATTATTTGTCGCTTGATCCAACCGCTGACGGTACCGCCCCGGCGATTGCAGCAGCCCTGGCCGGTCGTTCGGATCATCCGGTGTCGTTGGCCATCGCCAATGCGGCGGTGGATAAACAATTCGCGCCGCTGGTTGTGGATAACTTTGAAGCCCTGGGCGGCCGCGGTGTACGCGGGGAAATCAATGGCCAGGTCTATCACTTGGGCAACCATCGCCTGGTGGAAGATTTGGGCCTGTGTTCGCCGGCGCTGGAAGAGAAGCTGTTCGCGCTGGAAAAACAGGGCAAATCGGTGGTGCTGTTACTCGACACATCCGGCCCGTTGGCGCTGTTTGCCGTGGCCGATACGGTGAAAGAATCCAGCCGCGAAGCGATCCAGCAACTGCACGACCTGGGCATCAAAACCCTGATGCTGACCGGCGACAACGTCCACACGGCTCAGGCGATTGCTGCACAAGTCGGCATCGACGAGGCCAAGGGCGATCTGCTGCCGACCGACAAGCTGCAAGCCATCGAGGCGCTTTATGCACAGGGTCATCGCGTCGGCATGGTCGGCGACGGCATCAACGATGCGCCGGCGCTGGCCCGGGCCGAGATCGGTTTCGCCATGGCGGCGGCCGGCACCGATACCGCCATCGAGACCGCCGATGTCGCCCTGATGGACGACGATCTGCGCAAGATCCCTACGTTCATTCGTCTGTCGCGGCAGACGTCGAGTATCCTCAAACAGAACATCGCCCTCGCGTTGGTCATCAAGGCGATCTTTCTTGGGGTAACCTTCGCCGGGATCGCCACCATGTGGATGGCGGTGTTTGCCGACATGGGCGTGAGCCTGTTGGTGGTGTTCAATGGTTTGCGCCTGCTGCGCAAATAAGCGATGAGGAACGGGTGTGCTGAGTGCCGAGCTGAAGGCGTTTTACATGGTGGCCCGACTGGGCAGCATCACCTTGGCGGCAAAAAAGCTCGGCCTGAGCCAGCCTACGGTGACCACGCAGATCCGTAATCTGGAAAGCCAGTACTCGGTGGAGCTGTTCTACCGTGGCGGCCGCCGCCTCAGCGTCAGCGATGAAGGCGCGCGGTTGCTGCCGATGGTCAAGGCGCTGTTGCAGCAGGAAGCCGACATCGAGTTTTTCCTGCGCAACAGCGGTCAGGTCCAGGGCACGCTGCGCATCGCCGCCACCGCGCCGTATTACATCCTCGACCTGGTGAAGACCTTTCGCGAGCGCTTGCCGCAGGTGGAAGTGTCGGTGGAGATCGGTAACTCCCAGCAAGTGCTCGAAGCGCTGGAGGATTACCGGGTGGATGTCGCGGCGTCGTCGCAGTTGCTCGACGATACGCGGCTGATTCGCCGGGTGCTCGGCAGCGATCCGCTGGTGCTGGCGGTGCATCGCAATCATCCGCTGGCGGTGCATGATCATGTGCCGCTGAGTGCGTTGGTCGGGCATACGTTGCTGATGCGCGAGTCCGGTTCTACGACTCGGCGCTTGACCGAAGAGTTACTGGCCAGCGCCGGGGTGAGTTTCGGGCCGTTGCTGGAGATTGGCAGCCGTGAATCGATTCGCGAGGCGGTGCTGCGTAACATCGGCATCAGCATCATTGCCCGGCAGGAAGTGCCGCATGACCCGCAACTGCGGGTGCTGACGATTGAGAATGCACCGCAGATTCCAGAGTATTTGTACTGCCTGAAGGAACGCAAAGGCGCGCGGTTGCCGGCGGCGTTTCTGGGGTTGGCGCAGGAAATGGCGCCAGCATAGACCTCTGTGGCGAGGGAGCTTGCTCCCGCTGGGCTGCGAAGCGGCGCCAAAAAATGGGACGGCTGCGCAGTCCAACGGGAGCAAGCTCCCTCGCCACAGGTTATTCATTGCTCGTTCCATTCAACCCAAATCCCCGAATACCACTATCAGCCGTTTTTGCCTCACTGCCACATGACCGACGCATTACAAACCTAGGATGGCTCTCATCTGCTTGATGAGGTCTGTCCATGAACCACTCGATCACAACTGCCCTGACCAACCCCGGCGCCCCAATGAAGGTGCGCGGCGTGCAGAAACGCTTTGGCGCCTTCACCGCGC